>CBDVCD010000236.1:0-5722 GCA_965372385.1 uncultured Gammaproteobacteria bacterium
TGCCGAGTTGTGGGTCGGTGTTCCGCAATCCTCCCGGTGACCATGCGGCACGCTTGATTGAGGCCGCCGGACTGAAGGGGCTGCGCCTGGGTGGCGCACAGGTATCGGAAAAACATGCCAATTTCATCATCAATACCGGTAACGCCAGGGCGGCGGATATCGAGGGGCTTATCCAGCAAATACAACAGCGGGTTGCCCAGCAGACCGGTGTACGGCTGATCCCGGAGGTTCACCGGGTGGGGGAGAAGAGTTGAATCAGGCTATGGACATGCAGGCCTTTGGCAAGGTTGCCGTGCTGATGGGCGGCGACTCCGCGGAGCGTGAGATCTCTCTGCGTAGCGGGACGGCTGTATTGGCCGCCCTGCGGCGACAGGGCGTCGACGCCCATGGCCAGGATGCGGGGCCTGCTGTGCTGCGGCAGCTGACCGAGGGTGACTTTGCGCGGGTCATGATTCTGCTGCATGGGCGTGGTGGGGAGGACGGAGTGATCCAGGGGGCCCTGGAACGCCTGGGTCTGCCCTATACCGGCAGTGGGGTGTTGGGTTCGGCCTTGGGGATGGATAAATACCGCAGCAAGCTGCTGTGGAGAGGGCTGGGTCTGCCGACACCGGAAGCGGTGTTGATGACCCAGGAGAGCGATCTCGATTCCGCGCAGCGGTTGGGCTATCCCTTGATGATCAAGCCCTCTCATGAGGGCTCAAGTATCGGCATGGCAAAGGTGACCAACCGGCAGGAGCTCGCGACAGCCTGGAGCGACGCCAGGAGATACGATGCCCAGGTGCTGGCGGAGCGCTGGATTGTGGGCCAGGAGTACACCGCCGCCATTCTGGATGATGAGGACTTGCCACTGATCCGGCTGGAGACACCCCGGACGTTTTATGACTACGAGGCCAAGTACCAGGCCGATTCGACCCGTTACCACTGTCCCTGCGGCTTGGCTGAAGCGCAAGAGCGATCCCTGCAGTTGCTGGCCCAAGCTGCTTTCGGGGCAGTTGGGGCCAGTGGCTGGGGTCGGGTGGACTTGATGTTGGATGATGCCGGGAAGCCCTGGCTGATCGAAGTCAACACCGTACCCGGTATGACCGACCACAGCCTGGTGCCAATGGCCGCCCGGCAGGCGGGCATTGGTTTCGATGAGTTGGTGGTGAAGATTCTCTCCACCAGTCTGTCAGGAGATGCTGGATGAAGCGGCCAGGGAAAAAACAGCCAGAGAGGAGGCTGCTGAATTTCCTCCAGTTGTGGGGAGTAGTGCTGGTGTTTGTGAGTTTCACTAGCGTCCTGGCTGCCTGGGGGGTCAACCGATTACGCGATCCCCTGGTGATGCCGGTCAGGGTAGTGATGTTCGATGGGGAGATGCGTTATCTGCAGCGCCACCGCCTGGAACAGGCGGTGGCGCAGGCGGTTGACGGCAGTTTCTTTACCGTGGATCTGGCGAATGTGCGCGCCGAGGTAGAGCAGTTGCCCTGGGTCGATAGCATGAGTGTCCGGCGCTTCTGGCCCGATACCCTGCAGGTCAGGGTGGTGGAGCAGCAGCCATTGGCGCGTTGGGGTAAGGATGCCCTGCTCAACCAGCGGGGTGAGATCTTTCGCCCGAACCCCATGCCTGCCTTGCCAAAGCTGACGCGGCTGGAAGGGGAGGAGCAGGATGCGGTTAGGATCAGTCAGGAGTTCCAGCGGATCGACAGACTGCTGGGGACGGTGGGGCTCGAACTGGCGCAGGTACGGGTGGATGCCAGACAGGCCTGGCTGTTGCAGACCCGTAGCGGCCTGGAGCTGAATCTGGGTCGCAAGGAGACCCTGCGCAGGTTGACCCGGTTCGTGCGGCTCTATCCCGGATTGAGTGAGCAAAACCGGGCGAGACTGAAGCGGGTGGACCTGCGGTATACAAACGGTTTTACGGCAACCTGGGAGATCTTGTCCGAGTTGCAATCAAACAGGGATATCCCGGCTGGAACGGGAATGACGAGCAGGCTTGCGGGAAACTGAATGACCAAGAAAATTGAGAAGACCCTGATCATCGGACTGGATATCGGCACCTCCAAGGTAGTGGCGATCGTCGGTGAGATAAAGCTGGACGGCGGGATCGAGATTATCGGTATCGGCTCCCACACTTCACGAGGCTTGAAGAAAGGGGTGGTGGTGAATATCGAGTCCACCGTGCAGTCGATCCAGCGGGCGGTGGAGGAGGCGGAACTGATGGCCGGTTGCGAGATCCACTCGGTGTTCGCCGGGATCGCCGGCAGCCATATCCGGAGCCTCAACTCCCACGGTATCGTGGCGATCCGTGACAAGGAGGTAACCCAAGCGGATGTGGAACGGGTGATCGATGCGGCCAGGGCGGTGGCGATCCCGGCGGATCAGAAGATCCTGCATATCCTGCCCCAGGAGTTCATCATCGATGAGCAGGAGGGTATCCGGGACCCCATCGGCATGTCCGGGGTACGGTTGGAGGCACGGGTGCACATGGTGACCGGCGCCGTCAGTGCGGCGCAGAACATCGTCAAGTGTGTACGCCGCTGTGGTCTGGAAGTGGATGACCTGATCCTGGAGCAGCTGGCCTCCAGTTTTTCGGTGCTGAGTGAGGATGAAAAGGAGCTGGGTGTCTGTCTGGTGGATATCGGCGGCGGCACCACCGATATCGCGGTGTTTACCGGCGGTGCGATCCGCCATACCGCGGTGATTCCCATCGCCGGAGACCAAGTGACCAACGACATTGCGGTGGCACTGCGTACCCCAACCCAGCATGCGGAAGATATCAAGATCAAGTATGCCTGCGCGCTGACCCAACTGGCCAACAGCGATGAGACTATCGAGGTGCCCAGTATTGGTGATCGGCCGCCACGCAGGCTGTCAAGGCAGACGCTGGCGGAGGTGGTCGAGCCTCGGTATGAGGAGTTGATGACACTGATTCAAGTGGAGCTGCGGCGGAGCGGCTTCGAGGCTTTAATTGCTGGCGGCGTGGTGCTGACCGGTGGCAGTTCAAAGATGGAAGGAGTAATCGATCTGGCGGAAGAGGTCTTCCATATGCCGGTTCGGTTGGGGGTTCCGCAATATGTCAGCGGACTGGTGGACGTGGTACGCAACCCGATCTACTCCACCGGGGTGGGACTTCTGCTGTTTGGTCAGAAAAACCGGGCTCAAGGTGGTACGGAGCTGGCCGGGGAAAGCGGCTTGAAGGCGATCTGGGAACGGATGAAAAGCTGGTTTCAAGGTAACTTTTAGTGGGAGTACTGGAGTGATCAGAACTTCCCAAATCATTAACAGACTGTTTGGTGCGACAGGCGAGGAGAATGGCAATGTTTGAACTGATGGATACTCATAGTCAGAATGCGGTGATCAAAGTGATTGGTGTAGGCGGGGGTGGTGGAAACGCCGTAAATCATATGTTGACCGGCGATATCGAGGGGGTCGATTTCATCTGTGCAAACACAGATGCACAGGCCCTGCGAAATAGTCAGGTGCGGACCCTGCTGCAGCTGGGTTCCAGCATTACCAAGGGCTTGGGTGCGGGCGCCGATCCTGAGGTGGGTAAACAGTCGGCCATGGAGGACCGGGAGCGTATCCATGAGGTGCTTGAGGGTGCCGATATGGTGTTCATCACGGCCGGCATGGGAGGAGGTACCGGCACCGGCGCGGCGCCGGTGGTGGCTGAAGTGGCCCGGGAGCTGGGTATCCTGGCCGTGGCGGTGGTCACCAAGCCGTTTGGTTTCGAGGGTAGCAAGCGGATGAAGATTGCTGAGCAGGGCATGGAGGAACTGGCTCGCACTGTGGACTCCCTGATCACCATCCCCAACGAAAAACTGCTGGCGGTACTGGGCAAGGAGATGAGCCTGCTGAATGCCTTCAAGGCGGCGAATGACGTGCTGCTGCATGCGGTGCAAGGGATTGCCGAGCTGATCACCCGCCCCGGTCTGATCAATGTGGACTTTGCGGATGTAAAGACCGTGATGTCAGAGATGGGTGCGGCGATGATGGGTACCGGAGAGGCATCGGGTGAGAATCGCGCCAGAGAGGCGGCGGAAAAGGCGATCCGCAGTCCCTTGCTGGAGGATATCAATCTGGCCGGTGCCAAGGGCATCCTGGTGAATATCACCGCAGGCCTGAGTCTGGCCATTGGTGAGTTTGACGAGGTTGGTAATACCGTACGTGAGTTCGCTGATGATGACGCTACGGTGGTTGTTGGTACCGTCATCGATCCGGATATGCAGGATGAGATGCGGGTAACCGTAGTGGCCACGGGCCTGGGTGAGACGCCTGTTGCGGAAATAGCAAAACCCAGCCGTTATGAGGCGCCGCCGGTGCAGTTGGTGAATTCCGATATTGTTGAACCAGCGCCAGGGGATTATCGTAACCTCGATCACCCCACTGTACTCAGGAATGGTGCATTGGGAAACTCAGCAGTGGATAAGGTGTCGGAGAGTAACCTGGACTATCTGGATATACCCGCGTTTCTGCGTCGTCAGGCAGACTGATGTAGCTGATTTATGGTGAATATTTATGCGGTAGGCCTCATTGAATTATAAATGTTGGTACAAATCCTGCGTTTGATTAAGTCTTAGGCTAGGCGAGTTAGCTTGGAGTGGTATACACTACGATAAGATATAGCCTGCTGAATGGTCGCATAAATATCTCTGTGGTAGCATGCGCGGCTTATTTTTGGAGAGATCTAGACTTAGCTACGGGAGTCAGGCAAGGGGATGATTTGGCAACGTACCTTGAAAAATGTGATTCGCGCCACTGGCGTAGGGTTGCATACGGGTGAGAAGATCTATCTTACTCTGCGGCCGGCCGCACCAGATACGGGCATAGTTTTCCGGCGGGTAGACCTGAACCCACCCGTCGAGATCCGTGCCTGCGCGGAGAACGTGGGTGATACCCGACTCTCGAGCACCCTGGTACAGCATGGTGTGCGTGTCTCCACCGTAGAACATCTCCTGTCGGCCTTTGCCGGGCTGGGTATCGATAACGCCTATGTGGATGTGAGCGCCCCGGAAGTGCCGATCATGGATGGCAGTGCCGGGCCTTTTGTCTTTCTGCTGCAATCGGCGGGCGTGGAAGAGCAGAACCAGTCCAAGCGTTTCATCCGGATCAAACGCAAGATTGAAGTTGAGGAGGGTGATAAGCGCGCCAGCTTTGAGCCCTTCGATGGCTTCAAGGTAACCTTTGCTATCGATTTTGATCATCCCGCTTTTAATGAACGGACCCAGTTTGCCAGTGTCGATTTTTCCTCCACCTCATTTGTCAGAGAGGTGAGCCGGGCCAGGACCTTTGGTTTTTTGCGCGATATCGAGATGCTGCGCCAGCGTGACCTTGCACTAGGCGGCAGTATGGATAATGCCATTGTTGTGGATGATTACCGGGTATTGAATGAAGATGGCCTGCGTTACGAAGACGAGTTCGTAAAGCATAAAATCCTTGATGCCATTGGTGATCTCTATCTGCTAGGACACAGCTTGATCGGGGCATTTGTCGGTTATAAGTCGGGACACGCCCTCAATAATCGGTTGCTGAGGGCCTTGATTCAGCAGGAGGATGCCTGGGAAGAGGTGACCTTCACTGAGCAGGACAAGGCACCTATCACCTATATGAAGCCAGCTCATCTGACGGCTTCCTGATTGGTGATTAGCCCCATCTCTCAGCTGCGCCTCGGCGCTGGGGATAGGCTGTCGAAACACGCTGTAAATACGTCCGTGTACGCTCCACGGCGGCATCCATGTCGCCG
>CBDVCD010000237.1:0-5710 GCA_965372385.1 uncultured Gammaproteobacteria bacterium
TCTAGGATCATGTTTACCGGTATCATCCAGGCGCTTGGCTCGATCGACAGCATAGAATCACGGGGAGGTGATGTTCGGCTCTCTATCCGTACCGGCAGGCTCGATCTCGCGGATGTGGCCCCGGGTGACAGCATCGCCAGCAACGGTGTCTGTCTAACGGTGATTGAGTTAACTGGAGACGGTTTCAAGGCCGATGTATCGCGGGAAACCCTCGACCTGACCACCCTACACAGCTTGCAGCCAGGCAGTCCAGTCAATCTGGAGAAGGCGCTCACCCTGAATACCCGTTTGGGTGGCCATCTGGTGAGCGGTCATGTGGATGGTGTGGGACAAGTGGTGGCGCGTAGCGGTGATGCCCGATCCATCCGCTTCATCATCGAGACCCCAGAGCATCTAGCAAAATATATTTCACACAAGGGATCGATCTGCGTGGATGGCGCCAGCCTTACGGTCAATGGGGTGAATGGCAACCGCTTCGATCTGAATATCGTCCCCCATACCCTGCAGGAGACCATCATGGAGGACTACCAGCCGGGAGATGAGGTTAATCTGGAGGTGGATCTGATAGCCCGCTATCTTGAAAGGTTGCTACTGGGTGATAAGGCAGCCGAGCCTGCTGCGTCGGGCGTGACAGAAGCCTTGCTCAGGGAACGTGGTTTTCTCAGGTAATTTTACGCATCTTCCAGGAATATTTCCCTTCTACAGTGACTTGATTTCAGCTTAATTTGGATGCCAAGAGAATTTCCCTCGCTCAAAGTTGACTAATTTGCTAGGTTACTGCTATTCTCAATACCAAGTAATCTACTGGGTAATTAAATTACACTCTTTTGGAGACGGTAATATGAGATTGTCAACTAAAGGTCGATATGCGGTTACAGCCATGCTGGATCTTGCGCTGAATGGGGTCAAGGGTCCGGTGACATTGGCGGAGATCTCAGAGAATCAGGGGATTTCTCTCTCCTATCTGGAGCAGCTCTTTGCGGCACTTCGAGCGAAAGAACTGGTGCGCGGCGTACGCGGACCGGGTGGTGGTTATTATCTGGGCAAAGATGCCAATGATATCTCCATCGCGAACATCATCTGCGCGGTGGACGAGTGGGTTGAATTCACCCGTTGCGGTGGTCGGCAGAACTGTAGTCGTGGTTCACGTTGCCTGACGCACACCCTGTGGGAGCAGTTGAGTGAGGAAATCTTCGATTTTCTGGCCAATATATCCATTGGGGATCTGGTTAGAAGGGGAACATCCGAGCGGACTCGGGCAGATCTCAATGTGATCCCAAACGAGGGTTCACGGGCGGCATAAAATTGCCCTTGAGCAAGTGATTACGCATTATTTTTAGTGACAAGGCTCAGCTGGGTATTGTGTGCGGTCGGGTACGGGGCTGTCGGGATACGCCGTGACTAGCTCCTGTAGGCTTCACCGCGGCGTCCTGCCGCCGAGGGCCCCGTCACCCGTACCCGGGAGGGTTGAGATCACAACTCCTTGATATATACCCACATTGGGTGGGGATCTGAAATGGGCTATCATCTCCAGCTCACTGGCTAGTTGATGGGTCCATGCATTCACTTCAATCCGTTACTGATTTTATCCGCTGGGGGGCAAGCCGTTTCAACGAGGCGGGGCTTTTCTTTGGCCACGGTACCGATAATGCCCTGGATGAAGCAGTAGCCTTGGTATTGCATTCTCTATCCCTGCCTCCAGATCTACCTGCTACCTGGTTTGCTGGCCGGCTGACGAAAGAGGAGAGGGAAAAGGTGCTCAGTTTGATGCGCAGGCGCATCGATGAACGTATTCCCTTGCCCTATCTGATTGGAGAGGCTTGGTTTGCTGGCCTGCGTTTTCATGTGAATCAGCATGTTCTCATTCCCCGTTCACCCATAGCCGAACTGGTGGAGAATGGCTTCCAGCCCTGGATCGAGCCAACGGCGGTAGAACGCGTGCTCGATCTGTGTTGCGGAAGTGGCTGTATCGGGATCGCCGCGGCGAGCTATCTACCCGATAGCCAGATCGATCTATTAGATGTCTCGGAACAGGCCCTGGCTGTTGCCCAGGAAAATATTCTGGAACATGGGTTGGAAAAACGTGTCAAGCTGGTAAGGTCGGATCTGTTCTCCTCCCTGGGCCACGGCCGCTATGACGTAATCGTCTCTAATCCGCCTTACGTCAGTAAAATAGAGCTGTCTCAGCTGCCCAGGGAGTACGGATATGAGCCGGTTTTAGCGCTGGAGGCAGAAGACGACGGTCTGTCGATTGTTGCGCGGATTCTGCGGGAGGCCCACGGATATCTGACACCAGAGGGTATTCTGGTGGTTGAAGTGGGGAAGAGTGCGGAGGCGCTGATGCAGCGATATCCGGAGATTCCGTTTCTCTGGCTCGATTTCGAGCGGGGTGGTGAAGGGGTTTTTCTGTTTACCGCCGAAGAGCTGGATAAGTTTCGAGACGTTTTTTAACCAACCCTGAAAAAATGAAGGAGTCGGAAAAACGCATTTTTCGATTCCGATACAATGAGAGTCCTGGATTTAATTATGAGCATTGTCCGGATGGAGCGGTTTAAATGAGTTTACAGCGTGCCCGCAGTGCCGAAGAGTATATCGAATGGGTCAAGCAGGCCGTCTTCGAGGTGGATGACCTGCGGGACTGCTTCGATTACCAAATGGAGGAGATGGTAACTTACCCAGCTTATCTCGATCCGCTCGAACAGGGTATCAAGGCGCTTTATCAGTCCATGGTGGACGGTGAGTACCACTTTGGCAGGGAGAACCTGAGCTTCATGGGTGTGGTGGATCGGCATGGCGAGGATATTCCCTTTGCGGTGTTGCTGCGCCAGATCAACGAAACCCATCGCAAGGGCATCGATGTCGATGTCTCCTGAGAAACGAGAGAGTCTTATGGATCAATCAATTGTCTTCGATCTCTCCCTGATCGAAAAATATGACCAGAGTGGACCGCGATACACCTCCTACCCGACAGCGGTTCAGTTTCATGAGGGGTTTGGTGAGGTGGACTACCGGCGTGTCGCGCAGGAGACGAATGCATCCAGTCGTCCGCTTTCACTCTATTTTCATATCCCCTTCTGTGACACGGTCTGTTTCTACTGTGCCTGTAATAAGGTTGCCACCAAGGACCGTTCCATGGGAGGTAAGTATCTGCAGCGCCTCTACAAGGAGCTGGAGATGCAGGGCGCCTTATTCGACAGCTCGCGGAAGGTGAAACAGCTGCATTGGGGCGGTGGCACGCCCACCTTTATCAGCCATGACGAAATGCGTGAACTGGTCGCCCAAACCAGAAAGTACTTCACCCTGTTGGATGACGATACGGGTGAGTACTCGATCGAGATCGATCCCAGGGAGGCCCAGGGCGACACCATCAAGCTGTTGCGGGAACTGGGTTTCAACCGCATGAGCCTCGGCGTACAGGACTTCGATGAGACAGTACAGAAGGCGGTCAACCGGATCCAGACCAAGCAGGTGACGCTGAACACCCTGCAGGCGGCACGTGATGAGGGGTTTCGCTCAATCAGCCTGGATCTGATCTATGGATTGCCGTTTCAGTCCCATGCCAGTTTCGCACGCACCCTGGACGAGGTGCTCGAGGTGGACCCGGACAGGCTCTCGGTCTTTAACTACGCCCATCTGCCAGAACGCTTCAAACCGCAAAGGCGAATCAGTGAGGCGGATCTGCCGCATCCTCAGGAGAAGCTCGATATCCTGCAGATGACCATCGAGAAACTGACCTCCGCCGGTTATGTCTATGTGGGGATGGATCACTTCGCCAAGCCGGATGATGAACTGGTGATCGCCCAGCAGGATGGTAGCCTCTACCGTAACTTTCAGGGTTACTCGACGCATGCCAATTGTGATCTGGTAGGCCTGGGTTCGACCTCCATTGGTATGGTCGGGCCAACCTATGCGCAGAACATGCGTACCCTGGATGAGTACTATGCACGTATCGACAATAACCAACTGGCGGTATTCAGAGGGGTGGAACTGAACCTGGACGACCAGATCCGGCGTGATGTCATAACCCGTCTGATCTGTCACTTTACGCTCGATTTTTCCGCTATCGAGCAGCACTGGGATATCAACTTCAAGGATTATTTTTCCACCGAACTGGAACAACTGACGGGGATGGCGAATGATGATCTGTTGGGTTTGGATGCAGGCAGAATCACGGTCAAGCCGAAGGGGCGCCTGCTGATCAGGAATATCTGTATGCAGTTTGATGCCTATCTCAAATCGAAGGAGTCGAGTGGAAGTTTTTCCAAGGTGATCTAACGCATGATCGGTGGCTGTCATTGAATATCTTTCATGATTAAGCTGTTTGGTGTCTTCGTATCCAGATCCATCGTATTGCTTGGGATTCTCGAGCTTGTTGTCTTTTTCCTCTCTTTCCATGGGGCTGTTTTTCTCCACACCGATTTTCATCTGCCTGAAGACCTCATTTCGGACGATACGCTGACCAGCACGGCATCGCTGTTTGCCTCGGTGATGTTTTCGGCCATGCTCTCACTCGGTCTCTATCAACCTGGCTCAATGGTGCGTGCCTCGGGTTTCCTGGCCAGACTTTTTCTGGCATTCTTGATTGGCAGTGCCGCAACAGGCCTTTTCTATTTTGCCCTGCAGGACTATTTTCTGACTGATCGGAGTCTGTGGGGTTACAGTATTATGTTGTCCTGCCTGGGAATACTCATATCACGGATGATCTTCACTCGAATTACCTCGGATGACACCCTGAAAAGGCGTGTCCTTGTATTGGGTACAGGGATCAATGCCGACCGTATCGAGCACTACTACTCCTCGGTAGATAAAGCGGGTTTTTTGTTGATTGGTTATGTCAGTGTGGGGGACAGTGTCAATCTGGTCGATGACAACCGTCGGATAGCAAAAGAGCAGTCACTCCTCGAAATAGCGGAAAGAATGGCTATCGATGAGATAGTGATTGCCGTAGATGACAGACGCAAAAAACTGCAAACCGACGAACTGCTCGAATGCAAGATAAATGGTATCCAGGTATTGGATCTTCTGACCTTTTTTGAAAAGGAACTCTCGATTATCAATATCGAACTGCTCTATCCGAGTTGGATCCTCTATTCAAGCGGTTTTATCCAGAAACCGTTGAATGTCTATTTCAAGCGGGCATTCGATGTGTCAGTCAGTTTCATCATACTGATTGTTGTATCCCCCTTCCTGCTGATGGTCGCCATCGCCAGTCTGATTGAGTCGCGAGGCAGAGGCCCTATACTCTATAGTCAGGTACGTGTCGGTATGAATGGTAAGCCATTCAGCCTGTATAAATTCCGTAGCATGCGGACCGATGCCGAATCGGATGGGGTAGTCAGGTGGGCAGCAAAGAATGATTCCCGGGTTACCGCCATGGGGAGATGCATTAGGAAGACTCGTCTGGATGAGTTGCCACAGCTGTTCAATGTGCTGAAGGGAGAAATGAGCCTGGTCGGGCCGCGCCCCGAGCGGCCTGAGTTTGTCGATCGGCTATCCAGGGATATCCCCTATTATGCCGAACGACACTGGGTAAAACCCGGTCTGACCGGTTGGGCGCAGATGCTCTACCCCTATGCAGCGACAAAGGAAGATACCCGCCGGAAACTCGAATATGATCTCTACTATGTAAAGAATAGTGGATTCATGCTCGATACCATCATACTGCTGCAGACCATCGAGGTCGTGTTGCTCGGAAAGGGCGCGCAGTAAC
>CBDVCD010000238.1:0-5604 GCA_965372385.1 uncultured Gammaproteobacteria bacterium
AGCGCAGGACCTGACTTGGGTGAATCACAACCGCATTCCGACATCTCTTTTAATCTCCGCTCTAGCGCATGTACCAGCTGCTTAAAATTCCAGCAGCCGCGGAAACATCTGGGCAAAATTGCAGGGACGGGTACGGTGATCCAGCTGATCCTTGAGAATCCGGTCCCAGCCGGTGCGACATGCCCCGGTAGAGCCGGGCAGACAGAAGATCAGGGTACCGTTGGCAAGTCCCGCAACCGCTCGGGACTGGATGGAGGAGACACCAATCTCCTCCAGTGAGATGGCGCGGAAGAGTTCGCCAAAGCCCTCGATGTCCTTGTCGAACAGGGGCATCACCGCTTCCGGGGTACTATCCCTGCCAGTGATGCCGGTACCTCCTGTACTGATAATGACATGCACATCCGGATCGGCAATCCAGCGGGAAAAGATGGCACGCATCGCATAGACGTCGTCCCGCACGATGACCTTATCCACCAGCCTATGGTTCGCCTCCAGAGCGCGCTCCTTAAGGGTGTTGCCTGATCTGTCATCCGCTTCGGTGCGGCTGTCCGATACGGTCAGCAGCGCAATATTCAGTGGCACAAAGCCGGTGTCTTCATAGTGTCCGCTCATAACTGTTTCTGTTCCTGAGGTTCGAAGGCCTTAATTGAAGGTGATTAGCCCCATCTCTCAGCTGCGCCTCGGCGGTGGGGATAGGCTGCCGAAACACGCTGTAAATACGTCCGTGTACGCTCCACGGCGGCATCCATGTCGCCGAGGGTTTCGCCAACCTATCCCCATCGCCCTTTCGTGGGATATCAGCTGAGAGATGGGGCTAATCACCTAATTGAATATGTCGTCGAAAACCCGCTTCAAGCACCCGGCTTGAATGCCAGATCCAGATCCCGCGCCGCCCGTACATCGTCGAGCCGCTTCACCGGCAGACTATGGGGCGCCTGCCTGACCCGCTCGGGATCGGTTTCAGCCTCCTGCTGAATCGACGTCATTACCTCGATAAAGCGGTCCAAATCCTCTTTCGCCTCGGTCTCCGTAGGTTCGATGAGCAGACACTCCGGCACCAGCAAGGGGAAATAGGTGGTAGGTGCATGCACGCCATAGTCGAGCATGCGCTTGGCGAAGTCCATGGTATTCACTTCCAACTCCTTGGCCTGTTTCTTCAGGGTCAGAATAAACTCATGGCTGGCCCTGCGCTCAGGATAGGCGGCCTGGAATCCCGCCTGCATCAGCTTCTTGAGTAGGTAATTGGCATTCAGGGTAGAGAATTCCGCCACCCGTGGCATACCCTCACGGCCCAGCAGCCGGGCGTAGATATAGGCCCGCAACAGCACCCCTGCATTGCCGGCGAAGGCGGTCAGACGACCGATAGAATCCGCACGCTCCTTCTCCGTCAGCCAGCTGTAGTCGCTGCCATCGAATGCCACCATGGGAACCGGCAGGAAGGGTTCCAAGCGCTTGCTCACACCCACGGGGCCCGCGCCCGGACCACCCCCCCCATGCGGGGTCGAGAAGGTCTTGTGGAGATTCATATGGATCACATCGAAGCCCATATCGCCGGGTCGCACCTTGCCCAGAATCGCATTCAGATTGGCGCCATCGTAATAGAGCAGCCCCCCCGCATCATGCACCAATCCAGCGATCTCCTTGATACGGCGTTCGAACACACCAACCGTGGAGGGATTGGTCAACATGATACCGGCGGTCTGTGGGCCCACTACCTGCCTCAGCGCCTCCACATCGATGTCGCCATTACTCGCGGTCGGGATCTCCCGTACCTTGTATCCACACATCACCGCGGAGGCGGGATTGGTGCCATGTGCCGCATCGGGCACCAGGATCTCACTGCGCGCACTGTCCCCACGGGCATCATGATAGGCGCGGATCATCGCCACCCCGGCAAACTCACCCTGGGCACCCGCCGCCGGCGAGAGGGAGACCGCATGCATCCCGGTCAGCTCCTTGAGGATCTCCTGCAGTTCATGCATACAAGCCATGAAGCCCTGACTGTGGGTGTCCGGCGCCAGAGGATGGCGCGACACAAACCCGGGCAGGGAGGCCAGACTGTTGCCGGCCCGCGGATTGTATTTCATGGTACAGGAACCCAGGGGATAGAACTGGGTGTCGATGGAGAAGTTCTTCTGCGACAGGCGGGTATAGTGGCGCACCGTCTGCATCTCGGAGACCTCCGGCAGAGCGGCGGGCTGCTTGCGTCGCAGTGAGAGCGGGATGGCATCGAGTTCGGCCATGGTCAAGGGCGCCTGCGCGCTGGCGCGGCGACCCTTGCGTGAGTGTTCGTAGATCAACATGATGAACCTTTGGCTCCGGCCTCAGCCGAATGAATAATACCGGGTGATTTAGCAATAGACGACATGGGCCCAACTACCAGTCGGGTTTGAGCTGGCAGGGGGTCTTCATCTGGGCCTGGATCACCCGCTCCAGTTTGCCCCGATAATTTTCGATGTCCGTCTCGTCACGTAATTCGGTGGCGCAGACTAAAATCGCATCCCCCAGTTCCGGGTACTCCTCGCTCAGATCGTAGCCACCCAGAACATTGTGCGCAGCCAGGGAGCGCAAGGCATCCTGTGACTTCAATGGCAGGCGAATCACCTTTTCGTGAAATACCGGGCCACTGAACACCGATGCCACTTCCGGCAGGCTGCAGAGCGCCTGGGTCAGCTCACGGGTATTGGCGAGACAGGCGGCGGCCACCCTTGCGAGCCCTTCGGCCCCCAGCAGTGCCATATGGATGGTGGCGGCGGTCACCACCAGGCCCTGATTGGTGCAGATATTGGAGGTCGCCTTGGAGCGGCGGATATGCTGCTCCCGGGCCTGCAGGGTGAGAGTGTAACCCGCGTTGCCATCCAGATCCACGGTGCGTCCGATGATACGTCCCGGCATCTGCCGCACCAGTTTCTGGGTAGCACAGAGGAAGCCGAAGTAGGGCCCGCCGGAGGCCAGCGGTGCACCCAGCGGCTGGCCCTCCCCACAACAGATGTCCGCTCCTTGTACGCCCCATTCACCCGGCGGTTGCAGGACTGCCAAGGCAACCGGATTGACCACCGCGATCGCCAGCATCTGATTGGCGTGGGTCCAATCGGTGAGTTCATCCACCGCTTCCAGCACCCCGAAAAAGTTGGGCTGTGGGATCACCAGTGCCGCATAGTCCTCACCGGCATACTGCGCCAAGACAGCGAGATCGGTCTGGCCCGTCTCCGTATTGAACGGCACCTCCACCAGCTCGATGCCCTGATTGCGAACGATGCTCTCAGTGACCTTGCGGTAGGCCGGGTTCAGATTGCGGGGTACCAGGATCCGTTTCGATTTCGACTTGCGGTTGGCCCGCACCGCCATCAGTACCGCCTCCGCCAGCGCCGAGGCACCGTCATAGAGAGAGGCGTTCGAGACATCCATGACGGTGAGGGCCGTCATCATCGACTGATATTCGTAGAGCAGCTGCAGGGTACCCTGGCTGGCCTCCGCCTGATAGGGGGTGTAGGCAGTGTAGTACTCCCCCCGGGTGGCCAGTTGCCAGACCGCCGCGGGTATATGATGGTCGTAGGCCCCGGCGCCAATAAAGCAGAGGGGCTGGCCATCCTCCCGGGCGCGGGACTGCATCAGACGAGTGACCTCCATCTCCGACATGCCGCAGGGAATCTGCTCTAAACTGCCGCAACGCAGCTCCTGAGGGATCTCGTCAAACAGGGCTTCGATGTCGGCAACCCCAATGGCTGCCAGCATCTCACGGATATCGTCTTCTGTGTGGGGAATAAAAGGCATGTTACTCTGAGGTCAATCTTCTTCCGCGATCATCGCATCATAACCATCCGCGTCGAGCAGGCCGTTCAGCTCCGCCACATTCGACAGCTTCACCCTGAAGATCCAGCCTTCGCCAAAGGCATCTTCGTTGATCATTTCAGGGGCATCGGCCAGTGCCTCGTTGATCGCCACCACCTCGCCGGATAGCGGACTGTAGATATCGGATGCCGCCTTCACCGACTCCACCACTGCGCAGTCACTCCCGGCCTCGACCGCATCCCCCACCTCGGGGATATCGACGAACACCAGATCACCCAGCATCTCCTGGGCATGGTCGGTAATGCCGATGGTGGCGGTGCCATCACCCTCGTCTTTCACCCACTCGTGGGATTTCGCGTAACGCAGTTCAGTTGGTGTATCACTCATTGTTGGTTTCCTTGGTTGCTGGATGCTCAAACTCAGAATTCTATACCTTTATGCAGGCCTTGCCATTTCGCACAAAAGGGGGCTTCACCACAAGGGCGGCAAGCCGCTTGCCACGGATCTCCACCTCACAGCCCTCGCCGATATCGGCTTTCACCCGGGCTAAGGCAATGGAGCGCTCCAGGGTGGGCGAAAAACCACCGGAGGTGATCTCCCCCATCTCCTCATCCCCGGAAAAAATCTTCAAATGATCACGTAAAACACCCCGTCCGGTGAGCAGCAGGCCGACGAATCGCCGTCTGGCCGGATCGTTGCGTTGCGCCTCCAGCAGCTCCCGACCGATGAACTGCCGATCCTCCGGTTCCCAGGCAACGGTCCAGGTAAGGCCTGACTCCAGGGGTGAAATCTCTTCGTCCATGTCAGAACCATAGAGATTCATGCCCGCCTCCAGACGCAGGGTATCACGGGCACCCAGACCACAGGGAGCAACCCCCGCGCCAGCCAGCGCCTGCCAGAAGCCGTCCGCCTCAGTCGCCGGCAGCATGATCTCGAAGCCGTCTTCACCGGTATAGCCGGTGCGGGCAAGGAACCAGTCGCCCTCCGCTACCGCGCTGAAGGGTTTGAGCTCCGCACCGGGCGCCCGCAGCCCAGCGGAAAGCAGCGGCAGCGTCTTGGCGCGGGCGTTGGGACCCTGCACCGCGATCATCGCCAGGTCCCGCCGCGGGATGATCTTAAGCTCGAATCCTGCCTGCTGCTTTGTCAGCCAGGCAAGATCCTTATCCGTGGTGCCGGCATTCACCACCATGCGGTACCAGTCGCCCGACAGGGAAGTGGAAGTGTCGTGGGAGGCAGGACGCTGGGAACGACCGTCCCGCAGATAGTAGACGATCAGGTCATCGATCACCCCGCCCTGCTCGTTGAGCATGCAGGAGTAGAGGGCCTTGCCGGAAACCTTCAGACGCTCCACATCGTTGGCCAGCAGACGACGCAGATAGGGCCGCGCATCCTCCCCTATCAGATCCACAACGGTCATGTGCGAGACATCGAACATCCCGGCGTCACGGCGCACCTGATGGTGCTCCTCCAGTTGGGAGCCGTAGTGCAACGGCATGTCCCAGCCGCCGAAGGGTACCATCCGGCCACCCATGGCCTGGTGTGTCTCATACAGAACTGTCTGCTTACCCATCATAGAAAACTCTCATTTGTTAAACGCAAAAAGGCGGCGCGGGGCATCTCTGCCCCGTGCCGCCCCTCTGTCCAAAACCTGAGAGTTTGCAGCTGGTCAGTGACCCGCTCCTGCCCCGTCGGTGGGTCTGATGACCGCTCTCCAGAGTCGACCCAAGCATGCAATTACTTTCGCAACACTCTATACCAGCTTATGCTCTACCTCCGCGGTCCTTTAACCTGAGCGATTCCGGGCGGGATTGC
>CBDVCD010000239.1:0-5591 GCA_965372385.1 uncultured Gammaproteobacteria bacterium
ATAGACAATATAGCGATTGTAATCCCTGTTTAGTCCGCCCGTACTAAGCCACAGTACGCCGGCGATCAATGTCGCACTGAGCAACAGCACAAACAACCCAACCGCGATGTAGTTTATCTTTGAGTCCATGCGGATCTCCGTGCGGCCCGCCCTCTTGGCCCTTGAAAGAACGCCCGAATGCGGGGGTTGTCCAATTGTATGAGATTTTCCATGGAGTCCACACCCAGTATCTGTGCGTCACCCAACAGGACGACACGGTCAGCAACGCGCCAAAGGCTGTCGATATCGTGGGTTACCATGATCACTGTCAACTCCAATGAATGTTTCAATTGCAGTACCAGTTCATCGAATGCATCGGCAGTCACTGGATCTAATCCGGAGGTCGGCTCATCAAGAAACAGCAATTCAGGATCAAGCGCAATTGCGCGACTGAGTGCGGCACGCTTGCGCATACCACCGCTTAATTGGCTGGGATACAGTAAACCGGTCTCCGGCGCCAAGCCCGTCAGCGCGAGCTTCATCTCGGCGATTTCATCGATCAACGAATGACTCAAAAGGGTATGCTCCCTGAGCGGTACACCCACATTCTCCAGTACTGTCAAACCGCCAAACAGGGCGCCATATTGAAACAAAACACCGATGCGACGTCGCAATGCCAATGCGGGAGCATGGGTCAACGCCGTCACATCATGACCCAGCACATGTACAGAACCGGACGTTGGCTCTTGCAACATAACCATCTCACGCAGCAACGTGGATTTGCCGCTCCCACTGCCACCTACAATGGCCAGGATCTCACCGCTCCTCACTGTCAAGTTAATGCGATCATGCACTACGTGGCTACCGAAGCGCGTTACCAGCTCACGAAGTTCTACCACCGGCATACTGGGCGCTGCTGAGGTCACCATCAATCAGATACCCAACCAAGTGAAGACTACGGAGAAGCCAGCATCGATAACGATCACATAAAAGATCGCCTGTACCACACTCAGCGTGGTGCGGTGACCGACGCTCTCCGCACTGCCAGCAACCTGAAAACCTTGAAAGCAACCAACAACCGCGATAACGGCGGCAAATGCTGGGGCTTTACCCACTCCGATCAGGTACGATTTCAAGCTGATGGCTTCCCCCAAGCGCTCGAGAAAGGTCGTCATACCGATCCCCAGCATGCTGCTTGCCATGACCATACCCCCGAACACCCCCATAATATCCGCGTAAACGGTAAGCAGTGGCAAGGCGATTACAAGGGCAAGCAACTTCGGCAACACAAGCATCTCCAGCGGTGAGATCGCCAGACTGCGTAGCGCATCGATCTCCTCAGTCACCTTCATGGTGCCGATCTGTGCCGTATAAGCCGATCCGGTACGACCCGCAACGATAATTGCTGTAATCAAAGGTCCCAACTCTCGAACCATGGATAGACCAACCAGGTCCACGATGTAGATGTTCCCGCCATAAATTCGCAATTGCGCACCACCTTGGTAAGCGATCACCACCCCTAAAAGAAAGGCCATCAAGCCCACGATGGGTAGTGCTTTGTGGCCGGCGGCACCGAGTTCCTGTAGCACAACGGTCCATCGAATACGGTTAGGTCGCCGAAGCAATGAAAAGGCCGAGACGATTGTCTCGCCAATAAAGGCTAGCAGCCCCATCGCCTGCCGAAATTGCGCGATGCCCGACCGACCGATCTCCTCCAGCATACGGGATTTCGCTGCTTGGGGGACCTGACCGGGTCGAGTGCTGTGATGGCTGACATACTCATACAAGGCCAGCTTCTCAGCATGCAAATGATGAACGGAGACCGACCTGCCCGCCTGCCTAAGCGTAAAAACCATCCGGTACAAGAACCAGGCCCCGCTCGTGTCCATCGAGGTGACACCACTCATGTCAAAGCCAATCTCCTCCGACTCTGGCCATGTCAGGTGCTTGAGCTCACGCTCCACGGTATGCAGGTGTAATACTGTCCACTCACCAATGCATTGCACGCTTTCACCGCAAAGCGTCAGGCGGGCTTTCGATTTTGGTGCGCTATTCTGTGATTTCATTGAGTGATGTAGAGGTCAGGATCAGTGCAAGGCACCCTTGGACTTACGCTCCTTTGATTTCATCCTGGAGCTTCTCATTGCTTCTCAAATCGCTTTCATCTTTCTTCATCGTACTTCTCCTATCACTATGCACTAGCGTTCTATTCAGGTGTCGATTGAACCGCTGCTGTCCTTGAGCGTGCCGCCATCATGCGCCGATAAAGCAATGGCACGATGAACATCACCAACATTGCGGAACTGATCGCGCCGAATATCAGGGCAATGGCCAGGCCGCCGAATACGGGATCGGGCACCATCGGAGCCACACCAAATAAGATCGTTACCGTTGTGAGAAGGATCGGCCGCAGACGCACTGCCCCCGCCTCACGCACGGCCTCATCCAGTTCGTACCCTTGACGCTGATAGTCCTGGGCGAAATCAATAATCAGCAGAGAGTTGCGTACCACCACGCCGGCCAGGGCGATGACACCCACCATAGAGGCAGCGGTAAAACTCTGGCCAAGCACCCAATGGGCAGGAAATACCCCGATAAAAGCCAGCGGGACCGCGGACATTGCCAGCAACGGCAGGCTGAAAGAGCGGTAATAACCCACCAGTAACAGATAGATCACCGCCAGTGCCAGACCAAGGGCCAGGCCCATGTCACGGAAGGCGTCGAGCGTCAGGCGCAGTTCCCCCTCCCATAGCAGCTTGTAACCTTCCAGGGTATTGGCGCGAACCGGATTGAAACGGAGGTTGGCGGTCTGTAGTTGATGCTCCTGCGTGATATACAAGCCATCGAGACGTCGATCAAGATCCAACACCGCGTAGACCGGCGCGCTGGCGGCCAGTTCACCGCCCACGTATTGCACCCGTTCCGAGTTCTTGTGATTGATGGGCTTGAGCTGCGTTGCCTCAACCACTTCAACCAGTTCGGACAGATGAAGCCGTTTTCCTTCCGGGTTGGTTACGAATGCCCGCTCCAGCAGGTGTGGGTCGATTCGCTGGCTGCGGGGCACCTGCAGCCGGATGGGGACGGGTGAGCGTTCGCCTTCCGGATGGATATGGCCCAGCACCTCGCCTTGCAGCAGGCGAGCCAGCGCCCTCGAGACCTGTGTCGGGTCCACACCCGCCAGGGCCGCCTTGTCACGTACCACATGGAACCGATACTCCAAAACATCGAACGGGATACTGGCGTGGATTTCCGCCATGTCGTAGGTTTTCCGGTACTCGCTGGCCACCTCTTGGGCCAGAGTATCCAATACCTCTGTATCCGGACCATAAAGTTCTGCCAACACGGTTGCCCGGACGGGTGGTCCCGGCGGGTCCTCTATGAGCTGGATGACGCCACCGGGATAGCGGGCTGCAATCTTCTCCACCGCAGGGCGCAGAGCCCGGACCAGATCGATGGAGCTGACATCCCGCTCGGACTTATCCACCAGATTGACCCGGATCTCCGCGTATTGAGGCCCGATGCGCTGACCACTGCCTTTCAGTTGGCCGTTGAAATCGATCACCGAGGGTATGCCTACATAGGTCTGGTAATTAGTCACCAGCTGATGCCGGCGCAACAGTTCACCCACCTCCCGCGCCGCACGATCGGTGACCTCCAGTGGTGTGGTCTCCGGCAGGTGGATATGGACGAGAAAGGTGTTCTTGTTATCCTTGGGCAGAAAGGCCAGAGGAACCCCAAGGGGTGAGACCGCACCCGCCAGCCCCTGGGGCCGCAGAAACTGCCACGCCGGCTGCAGAAACGAGAGCACCAATAGCAAGGTCACCAGCAGATAGAACAGCCAGCGTAGCCAGCGGCGGTTCAGCAGCGGGGTGATCAGTGTCTTATAGAACCGCTGCAGACGCTGGGGCTCCGCCCCTCTGAGCGCCTCGTCCTCATGTGGCCCGGCATGACCTACGGCCGTCAATACCCAGCGCCGTGCCAACCAGGGGGTGATCGAGTAGGCGATGAGCAACGAGGCGATCATGGCCACAGGTACATTGAAGGTTATAGGATAAAAGTATTCTCCCAGCATGCCGGTCACCAGGGTCAGGGAAAGGAATACGATGACGATCATGAAGGTGGCGAGCGTAGTGGGATTACCGATCTCGTGGGTGGCAAGCACCACAGCCCTGGCGCGGCTGGTTTTGTCTGCATCCGGGGGTAACCGATCGAAGTGGCGGTGGATATTTTCGATCACCACAATCGCATCATCCACCAACATGCCCAGGCCGAGGATCAGGGCATAGAGGGTGATGCGATTCAGCGTGGGGCCCGCCAGCAGGTCCGCGCCTATTACGATGGAAAAGACCAATGGGATGGTGATCGCCACGATCAGTGCGGCCCGCCGACCGAGAAAGACCAGCAGGATCAGGGAAACCGCACACATAGCGATGAACAGGTGCTCCACCAGTTGAGTCACTGTCCGGTCCGCCTTGACGCCGTCGTCGCGGGTGATGACCAGATGCACGCCGGGTGGCAGGTATCCATCACTCATCTGCACAACACGCCGCCGCAGTTCGGCAGTAAGGGTTACCGCATTCACTCCCGTACGTTTCGCCACGGCCAGCGTAGCAGCGGCCATTTCAGGTTCACTTTCGCCCTGTGACCGGTTATCAGGCGGACCGAAAGCAAATCGGGTCATCTGGCTCCGTTCGGCCGGTGGGCCATCTATTACCTTCGCCAGATCCGAGATCCGGACCAGTCGGGCACCATCGCTATGCACAACGATGTTTTCCACCTGTGTCGCATCCCGCAGCAGAGTGTCTACCCGTAAAGCCCGGTTCTCGCCTGCATACACCCGCGAACCCAGGGGGCGGTCGATATCGGCATTGCGTACGGCGGCGGCCAGTTGATCGATGGTGACACCAAAGGCTTGCAGCTGCTCAGGCTGCACATCGATGCGCACCTCTCGCGGCAGGCCGCCGACAACGTAGCCGGCACCTACACCCTTTACGCTACGCAGCCGCTCCAACATGCGTTGCGCCATGCGCCGAAGTTGGTGATCCGTGTAACGTTCAGAGGCCAGGGTCAGCGTGAAAACGGGTACGTCATCCACATCCACTGCTTTGATAATGGGCTCACCCGCCCCAGGCGGAAGAAGATGTCGATTGCGCAGGATACGCTCGTAGAGACGCACCATGGCATCATCCTTGTCCTCACCTACCTCGAACTCAACCTGTAAGCTGGCCATTCCTTCCAGGGCAACGCCGTAGACATGCTTGACACCGTCAATCGCGGACAACTCGGGCTCCATGGTGGAGAGCAGCAGATGTTCAACCTCAAGTGGTGAGGCGCCCGGTAGATCGATACTCACCTCCGTGGCGGGCACGATGATCTGCGGGTTCTCCTCACGGGGGGTAAAAATAAGACCCACGATGCCAAAACCCAACAGGGACAACATCATCAGTAGGGTCAGCTGGGACTCGACAAAATAGCGGGCGAGCCTTCCTGGCAGATTGAGCTGTTCAGCGCTCATGCGGCATCGCCTGCCTTACACGATCCCCCTCACGCAGCCGAACCGGTGGATCAAGGACCACCCAGGCACCTGCTTCAATGCCGGCAAGCACTTCGTG
>CBDVCD010000240.1:0-5579 GCA_965372385.1 uncultured Gammaproteobacteria bacterium
GCTCTATTATGCATACTGGGGATACTATAGATTTAAACGGTGAATAACACATAACGAATAAGGTTAGATTGTGAGAGCGAAGCGAACCACAATCTTGGAGCCAGGGGCCAGGCTCGAATATATTTGTAACTGTCAGAAATAGGTCCCTTTCGCTCATAGCAGATGTTGGATCGACTCGACTCCCTACATTCGCTCAACCAATATCGATTTGATCTCTTGATCAGTAAGTACAATTGGATTGGTTTTCATACTGCTACCACGCGACTGTGCAACTATCTGGTCAAGTTCTGATTCAGTCACACCATGTTTTGCTAAACCTTCCAGCTTCAATTCCAGGGTCCACTGTTGTAACAGTTCAATCAATTTATGTAGTGCCTCAGCGGTAGAGCTAAAGCGTTGCTGTAGCAAGATCTCAGCGACGCGAGCATAGCGCTCGAGGGCTGGGTTGTCCGGCTCTCGTTCGAGCATGGCATTGATATTGGTTTGGGTTGCAGTCGCGACCAAGGTACCGCAGACCACACCGTGGGGTATCGGATAAAACGCACCCAGGGGCGAGGCCAGTCCATGTACAGAACCGAGGCCGGTTTGCGCCAGGTTGATGCCGGAGATCAATGAGGCGTACGCCATCTGCTCCCGCGCTGTTGCATCGGCACCGGCGCTTCGATAGAGAGGGAGCAGGCCATCCCGTGCAGCCCGCAAACCGCTGATGCCCAAGGCATCGTTAAATACATTGGCTTTGCTGGAAACATAGGATTCAATGAGCTGGGTCAGGGCATCCATGCCATTGGCGGCGATCACTTCGGGTGGACAGGTCGAGAGTAGATCGGGATCAACAATGGCCAGCTCCGCAACCAGTTGGTCATCACGGAATGATTTTTTAAATCCCTCTCTCCCCTGCTGGCTCAGTACCGCATTTTTCGTCGCCTCACTGCCGGTACCCGCGGTTGTGGGTATCGCGATGAACGGAATAGCCGGACCCTGGTAACTGAGTTCAGGTCCAACACCTTCCAGGAAATCCATCACCGACTGTTGCAGTTTCAGCAGACCGGCAATTGCCTTGGCGGCGTCCATGGCACTACCGCCACCGATTCCGAGCACAACATCGATGCCATTTTTGGAAAATTCCCTGACGGCATCATCCACCATCGCTGGTGATGGCTCTCCGTCGATACGCAGGTGCGCATAAGAGACCCCGGTTGAGGTCAATTGGCCGAGCAGATCTCGCCAGCACTCGGAGTCTGGAAATGACCTGGCACCAGTGACGAGCAGGGCCCGTTTACCGAACTGTGATGTGATCTGTGCGGTACGCTTGAATCTGCCACTGCCAAATTCGATGCGTGGCAGGCGCGCAACGGAGAATGGATTGTAATGGCCGATCATGCGGGAAACAGTCCGTTGTACGGAATGCCCTGGCGAGGTTTAGCCATCCAGTCGGCAACCGTCTCACGCCACTTGAGGTAGTGCTCGGTCTCCTTGTGCTTGGCGGCCTCCACCGCATCTTGGTAGGCCTCGTAGAGTACAAATCGTGTCGGATCATTCGAGGATTGCAGGAGATCAAAACGGCGGTTTCCCGGTTCTTTGATCGAGGACTCATGGTTCAGGCGTGAGGCTTGGATAAAATCGTCGATATGCTCCGGTTTTACCACGACCTGTACGATGGTGACTTGCATGATGGCTGCCCTTATCGGTTGAACAGACCAGATGGTAGCATTTTGCTAATGCCTGGGCATCAAGTCGGCTCCAATGGTATTTCTGCCAGAAAACCAATCATGGTTTATGTTCGTAATCGAGCTGTGTATCCTTGGATGGATTCACGGCGTCCTCGCCAACCAGGGATATCTGTTGACCCTTATAGCGGGAACGATCGCATTGTTAAGTCAATCAAGAAACAGGTTATGATCAGATTCCCCAACGCATTGCGTGACTGGCATTCAGACACGTTTCGTAACAGCCTGAAAAGTGAAATCGAGAACCTGCGAGCTGGCAGTCTGCCTTTGCTGTATGGCGTATCTCATGGTGGAGTGCCCGATGAGAGTGATATTTCGGCCACTGTTTTACGTGTGACCGATGATGGGAGGGTCATTCAAACCCATGTGGGCATCTTCTTTACAGAGATACTCGCGGGTTGCAGTTGCGGCGATGAGCCGATGTCCATGCAGGGTTACTGTGAGATGCAGATCAGCATAGATAAAGCAACGGCTGAGGCTGAAATCAACCTAATACCCGGCTGAAGTCTCTCTGACGGTTGTGCATGGAAACAAGAGACATCAGATGAACAACTTACAGTCTCATTGCCTCACTGGAATGGTGACACGCCATGGCATCCTCTAATCAACGAGTAGATGAACCACAGACTAGCCCCCGGGTGGCTGAGTCGCAGTGGCACAGCAAGGAAACCGCCGCGGTCCTGCGGGAACTCGATGTGGATCACACCACTGGGCTGGATCGACAAGAGGTCCAACGACGTCTTAAGACCTACGGTTACAATGAGCTCGAACGGGTTGAAGGCATCTCGCTCCTTGCCCTGCTGCTGGGGCAGTTCCGTAATCTGCTGATCGTCGTCTTGCTCGGTGCGGCCGGGCTCTCCGCGATGGTCGGTGAAATCGTCGACGCGCTGATCATCCTCATCATCGTGTTGTTTTCGGCCCTGCTGGGTTTTGTTCAGGAGTATCGGGCGGAGCGTGCCGTCGACGCCTTGAAGCGCATGCTTGCCCCCACCGCACGGGTGCTGAGGGGCCGGCAGCCAGTGATGGTTTCCGCCAAGGAGCTGGTGCCCGGGGACGTCGTGCTGCTGGAGGCCGGTGACCGGGTCTCAGCCGACATCCGTCTGCTTGAAGTCTATGCCCTGCGTTGCGATGAGGCGCCGCTGACCGGTGAGTCCGCGCCGGTGGCCAAACAGACGGGGACCTTGGCGCAAGATACCCCGATTCCGGAGCGAACCAATTCGCTCTTCGGGGGTACCACTATTACCTATGGGCGGGGCAGGGGGGTGGTGACGGATACCGGCATGCGGAGTCAATTCGGCCGCATTGCGCTGGAGGTGGCGGCAGTGGAGGTGGATGAGACGCCCCTCGAAAAACGTACCCGGGAGATTGGCAAGTGGCTGGCTGTCGTCTCGCTCTCAGTCTGTGCCTTGGTGGTCGTGATCAGTCTGATCCGAGGGGCGATTTCGCACAGCCTCGATCTCGATTTCCTGCTCACCATGATCATGTTCGCGGTCGCACTGGCGGTCGCCGCGGTGCCCGAGGCCCTGGCCGCTATCGTGACTGGCGCCCTCGCCATTGGTATGCACTCCATGGCCAAGCGGAATGCCCTGGTAAAACGTATGCCGGCGGTGGAGACCTTGGGTTCCACCACGGTGATCTGCTCAGACAAGACCGGCACCCTCACCCGGGGTGAGATGACCATTCGTCGGATTCTGTGCGGTACCAGGACCATCGAGGTCACTGGGGCGGGTTATCTGCCGGAAGGGGAGTTGCAGTTGCCCAAGGACCTCCCGCAAGATGACCGTACCCTGCAGCTGCTGCTCCAGGGGGGCGTACTCTGCAACGATTCAGAGCTGCTCCAGGAGGCTGGCCAATGGATGATTCGGGGTGATCCCACGGAAGCTGCCTTCCTGGTACTGGCCGAAAAGGCCGGTATCAGCGTCAGCGATACCCGTGCCCGTCAGACAAGGTCTGGAGAGGTCCCTTTCAGCTCCGAGCGTAAACGTATGACCACTACACACCAGGGCAATGGGGATGTGGTCGCGTTCATGAAAGGTGCGCCGGAGGTGATCCTGGAGCGTTGCAGCCAAATCGCCGATGGCGACCAGGTACGGGGGCTCAGTGAAGCCGAGCGTGGGCTCATTCTGCAACAGAATGAGGCGATGGCCGGAGATGCGTTGCGGGTGCTGGCGTTGGCCTACCGCCAGCTTGCAGACCGGCCCATGCAAGACGCTGACGATCTGGAGTCGGAGATGGTGTTCCTGGGGCTCGTCAGCATGATGGATCCGCCCCGCGGTGAGGCCATGGAGTCCGTTGAGACCTGTAGACGGGTGGGCATACGGACGGTCATGATCACCGGTGACCACCAGTTGACCGCTACGGCGGTGGCCCATGAACTCGGCATCCACCGGGAGGGCGATCTGGTCGTCAGTGGTGAGCAACTGGCCGCCATGTCGGAAGAGGAACTCACACAGATCGTCGAGCGTGTAACCGTCTATGCCCGGGTCTCCCCGATGGACAAGCTCAAGATCGTGCGGGCGTGGAAGGCCAGGGGAGAGGTGGTGGCAATGACCGGTGACGGGGTCAACGATGCCCCGGCGCTCAAACACGCCGATATTGGGGTGGCGATGGGAATCACCGGCACGGACGTGGCCCGCGAAGCTGCGGACATGGTGCTTGCCGATGACAACTTTTCGACCATTGTGAATGCCATCCAGCAGGGGCGCTGGATCTACGACAACATCAAGAAGTATCTGGCCTATCTGCTCGAATCCAATATCGCCGAAGTGGTGGTCATCGGTGGTATCGTCCTGCTCATGGGGCCTGAGTTTCTACCCCTGCTGCCCGCTGCCATCCTCTACCTCAATCTGGCCACCGATGGACTGCCGGCCCTGGCCCTCGGTATCGCCCCCCCGGACCCGGACATCATGCAGCGCCCGCCCAGGCCACCCAACCAGAGCGTCTTCGATTGGGATGTCAAATCATTCATCCTGCGGGCGATGGTCATTGAAATTCCGGTCTACTACTGGATCTTCTTCAGCCACTCGGATGATTGGGAGCACGCCCGGACGATGCTGTTTTTCATGTTCGTGGGGGTGGAGTTCGTGATCGCCCTCAACTGCCGCTCGCTGGTCTTCAGCATCTTTGCCGTCCCGCCGCACAAGTGGTTGGTCATCGCCCTGGTCTGGGAATTGCTGCTTATCGCCCTCCTGGTGCAAATCCCCGCGGTCAGACAGGCCTTCGGCATTACACTCCCCTCTCTGGCCGATCTTGCGCTCATCTCCGCCATTGGCCTGATGGTGATGGCTGTCATCGAGGCCAGCAAGATACTGCTCAGGCGTTACCGGAAAACCGCAACGGCAGGCTGACCTAGAAAGGTTTTCACCACTCCCCATCCATACTGGCTGCTCAGCGCTGGTTATCAACTAGAATTAATAGTGAGGCATGCGATTGGGCTGTTTCTCCATAGCCAGTGGAGAAATCCATTTCAAACAGATACTGGAGGTAGAGCATGAGTGATCTGATGAGCTTCATCGGCGGTGCGGCGGTAGGCACCCTGGTCACCTACCTGAGCAAAAACGAAGAGGCCCGCAAGAAAGTCGAGCATTTTATCGATGGGATGGGAGAGGCCTTCACCGACTTTCTGCACCGGATGACCCCAGGTGCGGGGGAGAAAACCGCGGGTTCAGCACAGGAGCCAGATAAGGAAACCGTGGAAAAGGCCGCGCCGGTCAGGAAACCCCCCCGTCCCAGGCGGGCGGCAAAGGCGAAAAAGGTGATGCCGGAGGAGAAGTCGATCCACTGACTGACCAGAGAGGTTGTTAATACGCCGGCTCGTCATGGCCTCAAAGGGAATGGCGCGCTGGTGGTAAA
>CBDVCD010000241.1:0-5550 GCA_965372385.1 uncultured Gammaproteobacteria bacterium
CCACGCGACAAAGCCAGTGTCGTTTGAGAAGATGCACCTATGATAGATTTCAGTTTCTCCAGCATATTCAAGTTTCTGACTGGGATTCTGTTGGTCCAGACCGCGACCGGCATTCTGGTTGTTGTGGCTCTGCGCACGGAAAATCATGACCTGTGGCTACTGTTCATTCTGCTCGCCCTGACGCTGTGCCTCTTAACTGCATTTTGGTTTGCCTCGATTATCACTCACGCCAAGAAGGATGCCACGGCTCAGAGGCGAGAGGGTTTCTCTCGTGAACGGGAGAAGATCCGGGTACGTGCCGAACGAGAAAAATCCAAGGTGATAGAAAAAAGCCACCAGCGGATCATCAGGGACCGAAGCCGTACCCAGGCCAAGGCGAATACCAAGTCAGGCGTACTGTTTGCTGGCGTCCTGGCCCTGGGCGGCATCATGGTGTTCACCCAATTCTTTACCTTCGGTCTGCTGCTGATGACAACCGCCGGCGGTGCCCTTGCCGGCTACCTGCTGCGCTCCCGGCAGGTTGTTCTCAGCCGCGGACAGCAGCCAGCTCTGGAATCCGAGAAAACTGAAAAGCACATTGGGGAGAGGGTAAGTGGTGACTGGTGACTGGTGAGTGTTGTGTGAGGTGTCAGGTGTAAGGTGTCAGGCCGGCGTTATGGCACACACCATCCCAAAGGAAACCGGTAAGGTTCGAAGGTATTGATCATCCGGATTACTGGCAGTAATGGCCTGGTCAGATTCTTTCTACGCCAAACCCCTGGCAACTGCATACTCTGATTCAAGGCCATGACTCTGTTGTCCCCACCATAGCGTTGGGCCAGTTGACTTTGCAGCTCGTTGAAGCGGTAGAGCGGCAGGTCTCGTACCAGCCAGTAGTGGTGATAGTGGCCGGGAGAGGTCAGGACCTGGATGTGCGGAGGCAGGGGGAAGCGGTCGAGAGTTTGCGCAGGATTGTCGTCATCCAGGAACAGGGCCCGCACCTGCTCGATATCGGTTATCTCCCTGCCCTCCCCGTTGGTGCGGTTGATGGTGACACTCACCGCGGCACCCTTGCGGTTGAGTTCCACCAGCTCCTGCCAGGAGTCAGCCAGCGATCCATGAATCGCTTGCTCCAGTGGGTCCCAGCCTGGCTGACGGGTATAGGGGGTATCCGAGAAGGTGCGGAACGAAAAACTTGTCGCGCCAGGGTCCAAGGCCCACAGAAATCGTTCCGCTTGAGTAAAGTTCTGGTTTAATGCCCTACCCTGCTGCTCCACCCATTCTGCGACATGGGCCACGCGGATATCCGGTCTGACTCTCACGCCGCTGTTTTTTCCGAGAAGGCATAGGCGCCGTAGCCCACCACCTGATCCTTGGAACCCGCCGTGTCACCGGAATTTCGCAGATCGATCAGCTCACCCTGCAACCCCACACGCTGAGCCAGGGTAAGCAGGCCCTTCACTGGGATGCGCCCGCAGGCATCCTCATAGCCGATCGCCTCAGGATGCAGGGTGACAATGGCCTCCGAGGTCGCCGAATCCATCTTGCGTGCAGTGAGATAGTCATGGTAGTGGCTGAGATCAGAGCTGATCACGATCAGGGTCTCCGAACCACCCCAGAGCCGCTGCAACACCTCCGCCACCTCTTCCCCGCTGGCCTCGCCGACCACCAGTGGCACCAGCTTGAACTCATCCAGCACGAGTTGCAGAAACGGCAGTTGTACCTCCAGGGAGTGTTCACTGGCGTGGGCCGCCTGCAGCAGCTTCACCTGTGGCAGATCACGGATCAAACCTTGTGCTTCCTGGTCGATGGGAATCTGGCCAAGCGGAGTCTGGAACAATTCCGCGTCGGTCAGCGCAAGGCCCTGAAAAGGTACCCGGTGGGAAGGCCCCAGCAGAACCACCCGCTCAATCCGGTCCCGTCCATTATAGAGCCTGGCATAGGCGCTGGCCGCGATAGGACCGGAGTAGATGAAACCTGCATGGGGTGAAATGATCGCCTTGGGTAGTTTGCCGCCCTTCCCGGCATGGGCCAGAAAACCCTGCACCATCTCTCTCAATTCGACCGGATCAGCGGGATAAAACATCCCGGCAACTGCCGGCTGCCGTATATTAGTCATGCCTGCCTCCTTTCATCTCTGAGTAGTTGAAGCGCATGCGGAATAAGCTATCCGTGCTTATCCGAATATGCATGGAGCGTATAGAAACCCTACCCCAATTATAGGTCGTTTATAGATACAACCGATTGAGCATATCGCGGTCAAACCGCATGTCTGCTCTACTCAAGCCTACCGATCCATCCCCGGAGTACCAGTTCACCCAGGCCTTCGGCATCCAGTCGAGGGTCGTCAGCGATTTCGCCGAGGGTGGCGCCCGACGCGCAGGCATCGAGTAGATCCAGTGTGCCAGAATCGGATATTACCGGCTCCACCCGATAGTTTTTGCGCTCAACCACGAGGTACCAGTCACCCTCCTCTACCTGCATGGCCGGCGGGTCGGCATCGTTCTGATGGGTCAGCCATATCTCATGGACCGGCCAGGAGGTGCGCAGCCAGGCCAGGCAACTGCTGGGCCGAGGGCAGAGTCCGTGGGCGTCGCTTCCCTGCAATTGACTGAGATCCAGCGGTGCATCATCCGCTTGGTAGTAGACCCGATGGCATAGCCATTCCAGGCGTGCCAGATCGGCCAGCCAGGGTAGACGGTCGAATTCAGCATAGGTTCGAACCACCTCGTCGAGCAGAACCGAAAAACCGTCACCATACAGATTGAGATCCGGGTGGGTCGAGGGATGGCGTCTGGCAAACTCACGCGCCAAGCCACGAAAAGATTCGCTGCCAATCAATCTCAGGCAGACTGGATAGACCGATTCGAGGGCCAAGGCGCGCGAACCGAGGCTGTTGTTTCGGTAGATCGCAAGACCTTCCTCCAGCGCATCCTCAGACGCATAGGCAAGGCCCTGCTCTGCCAGACGAGCCGACTCCGCATCCGCTTCGATCGCTTCGACCAGGGATCGCTGCCAACCGGCAATGGTGTTCATGCCACTTCGGTCCTCGCCCGCTCCACAATCGAAGCGGCCTGAGCGGCCTCATCGAGTAACACCTCGAGGGGCGGAATATCGTTGTCCCATTCGATACAAACGGGGACATCGGGCACCAGCGCCATCAGTTGCGCAAACAGATCCCATACCGGTTCACTCACCCGGTTGTTGTGCGCATCGATCAGGTAACGTCCCTTATCCTCATAACCTGCCAGGTGGATCTCACGAATCCGTTGTAAGGGAAGGCCCCGCAGCGCCTGAAAAGCGTCGAACCCAAGATTCACCTGGTTCACGTAGAGATTGTTGACATCGACAAGCAGATCGCAGTCTGCCTCCTCGGCTACCGCGGAGAAAAATTCCGCTTCGCTCATCGGGGAGTCGGACTTCAGATAGGCGGAAACGTTTTCCACCAGCAGGCGGGTGCCGAGGAAGTCCTGTACCAACCGGATACGCTCGGCCACATGCCGAATGGCTTCGTCCGTATAGGGCAGAGGCAAGAGATCGTGGTAATGATGGCCTTGATACTGGGTAAAACAGAGGTGGTCAGAGATCCAGGCGGGAGCAACACGTCTGGCAAGCTCTCGAATACTTTCGAGATAGTCGAAATTCAGTGGGTCGACACCCCCCAGGTTCATGCCAACACAATGCAGGGTAACCGGATAATCCTTGATGACACGGTTTAGCTGGAGTTCGGTTAAGCCCCCGGGGGCGAGAAAATTATCCGCCAGAAGTTCCAGCCATGGCACGGGTAGCCGCTCGGACAAAAGTTGTTTGAAGTGAGGATCGCGCAGGCCAATGCCAACACCGGACACCGACCCACGCTCCCCAGTGGGGAACGTGGTCGCCATCATCAGCTACTTGGCGGGCTTTACGGCCGCGACGCTACCACCGGTAATCTTTTCGCAGGTTCCGGCAGGTACGTATACCCACTCCTGTGACGAATTATCCACTGTCGACTGGCCGGCACAGCTGTGCTTGTTGTCCAGTGCACCACAATCGTTTTTACCCGCTTTTGAAATACCTGCACATTTTTCCCAGGACTTGGGGGCATCGGGAACGGCCGAGGCCGTATTCATGGCAAGCATCGCACCAGCGGCAAGCATGGCGGCCACGGCGGATTTCGTACGCGCTGAATGATTCATTATTTGATTCCTCTGATTTGTTTGGTTACGGGCAAAGCACAGCATGAAAACTCATGCTCAACAATATAAACGCACGAAATGGGGAAATGGATGCAAACTATCAAGCTTGTCGATAGTTCGCCAGTCGGACCGGCTGCCGATTTGCTCCCCACTTGCCTGGTTTCGCTTCGAACACACCGGCACAGGAGGCGCCACAGGCCTTGCAATCGCCCGTGGGCGTAAGATTCCATTCGCTCAGTTCATACCAGTCCCGCCCGATCAGCAGTGCGCCGCAATGGTGGCAGTAGGTACTGTCCCCCTCCGGGTCATGCACATTGCCCACATAGGCATAGTGAACACCGTTTTTCAGGGCGATGCGGCGGGCCATCTTCAGGGTAGCCGGTGGGGTGGAGGGATGATCCATCATCTTCCAGCTGGGATGAAAGGCGGAGAAGTGCATGGGCACATCGGGACCCAATTCCCGCACCACCCACTGGGTCATGGCCTCCAGTTCAGCCTCCGAGTCATTCTCGCCGGGGATCAGCAGGGTGGTCAGTTCGAACCAGACGTCGGTCTCATGCTTCAGGTATTTCAGGGTGTCCAACACCGGCTCCAGATGCGAACCCGTCAGCTTGTGATAAAACGCCTCGCTGAACGCCTTCAGATCCACATTGGCGGCGTCCATGTAGCGGTAGAACTCGGCACGGGGTTCCGCACAGACATAGCCCGCGGTCACCGCTACCGATTTGATGTCGAATTCGGCGCAGGCCTTGGCCACGTCGATGGCATACTCGTGGAAGATCACCGGATCGTTGTAGGTGTAGGCCACGCTTCTGCAGCCCAGTTCCCTGGCTGCTCTGGCGATGGTCTCGGGAGAGGCCTCGTCCGCCAGGGTGTGCATCTCCCGGGATTTGCTGATGTCCCAGTTCTGGCAGAACTTGCAGCCCAGGTTGCAGCCGGCGGTGCCGAAAGAGAGCACCGGCGTGCCGGGCAGGAAGTGATTGAGGGGCTTTTTCTCGATGGGATCAACGCAGAACCCGCTGGAGAGACCATAGGTGTTGAGCACCACGGCCCCCTTGTGGTTCTCCCGCACGAAACAGAAGCCCTGCTTGCCCTCCTTGAGGTGACAGTAACGGGGACAGAGGTCGCACTGCACGCGGCCATCTTCGAGCTTGTGCCAGTATTTTGTGGGGAAGTGAGTCGTCATGATTGTTGAACTCGTAAACTATGCCTACTCATAATATTAGCAACTGTCAGCGCCCTTGATACGCCTGGCTGCACCGATGACCGCCTGTCCCAGCGATAGTCCGCCATCGTTTGCGGGAACCAGCTGATGGGTCAACGTATTCAAGCCGGCGGCCTGGAGATTTTCGACCACCCTCTCGAACAGGGTGCGATTCTGAAACACCCCTCC
>CBDVCD010000242.1:0-5544 GCA_965372385.1 uncultured Gammaproteobacteria bacterium
ATGGAAAGCAGGCGCTTAAGGCAGAGGATGGGAGGATGTTTGGGGAGGTCTGTATTCCCTTGTCTATGTTGCTTTTTGTGGTTCAAGCCGTTGCTGAATCTGAACTGGTGCAAGCAACCCCAGAAACAGTCTCCGGTGCCACGACCGTCGATGCGGCAGCAGCAATAAAACTGTTTGAGGATGAGGCGGCGTTCCTCGATCTGCGTAAGGAACCAGCCTGGAATGCGGGTCGTGTTCCTGGTGCCATCCACCTGGATTTTAAAAAGATGTTTAACCAGGAAGCCCTTTTAAAGGAAGTTGATAAAGATGAGGCGGTCGTCTTCTATTGTAGCGGGGTTCGTTGTCCGAGGAGCACCAAGGCCAGTGAGATGGCTGTGAGTTGGGGATTTACCCGGGTCTACTATTTTCGTGAAGGATTTCCTGCGTGGAAAACAGCCGGTTATCCCGTGGAATAGCGCTATCGATCTAGTTGGACACTAAGGATATCCTTATGACACTTCGCTTACGCCTGACACTGGTGTCAATTGGGGCTACGCTGGTTGTTGCTTTGGTACTCATCACGACTTGGCAGTTATCCCAGCGTGCCGCTCAATCACGCTATGTGGAAGCCAGCATTGCCGGAAAAAGGGTGTTGTGGAACAAGGTGGTTCAGAGCTACTTTGCACAGCTTTCACCTGATATGAAAGTAGTGACTCGGGATCGGGTTCTGCTTAAAGCGCTACGCAAAGAGGATCTATCCAGTCTGCAAGAAGCAGCCGGAACAACCCACAATACCCTATCCAGTATTGGTATTGTCGACCGCTTACAGATCATGGATTTGGATGGGCGTTATCTGGCATCTGTACCTGATGGGTTTACCGGCAGGACGGGTAAAAAGCTGGTTTTGGCGTCAGTCAGTGAAAAGGTCGTCAAACAAGGCATTGAATTTGACGATGATGGAAGGTTGATGGCGGTACTCTCCTTCCCTGTGTTTTCGCGGGGCAAGATCAAGGGTGTAGTGGTATATGCAAAAAACCTGCAGGAAATTCTGGATGATTTCCAGCGCAGTGACCAGTCGCTAGTCAGAATTAACGATTTGAATGGTAGGCAAATTTTATCGGGTGGCGGGAATGGCTCCAAGCTGGCCCCCGGTTTTTCGACAGCTGCACGGCAAGCAGGGCTGGAGATCTTAACAGACGATGATCGTTATCATGTCGTAGCCTCACTGCCGATCCAAAACCAACAGGGCGAGACTATAGCCGCTTTAATCACTTCTCAGGACCATACGAATACCTATGCTACGCAGGCGAATCTGGAGTTGGGCTCATATCTCGCTGTTCTGCTGATATTAGTGGGATCATCAGTGAGCACCTACTGGTATGGAAAACGCTCATTTCGTCCTCTTGACGAGGTGGTTGAGACCATGAGTGAAATCTCGGATGGCGATCTGACGACCTGTTCGGCGTTGAATCATTCCCGCAAAGATGAGATTGGCCTGCTCACAAAAGGGATGTGCGATATGGTCGAACATCTACGCTCGCTGATCAGTGAGATTCTGGATGCAACAGGCCAGTTGACTGGCTCAGCTCAGAATCTGCTCGGCAGTAGTGAAGCGGCAAGCAGTCAGAACCGGCAGCAGTTATTGAAAACCAAGGAAGTTGCCCGCGCCCTTTCAGAGATGGCGACAACCATTCAAGATATCGCGAAAAACACTGAAAGTGCGGCATACGCCGCCAGAGAGGCCGAGGAACATGTCAATCTTGGTCACCAGTTAGTGGGTCAGGTAGGTGGGTCGATAGATGAGCTGAAATTGCAGATGGATCAAGCGGTTGAAGCTGTTCATCAATTGCAGGCAAGTGGCAAGGATATTGAGGGTATTCTCGATGTGATTGGTGGTATTGCCGACCAAACCGGGCTGCTTGCGTTAAATGCCAGCATTGAGGCGGCTCGTGCGGGAGAGCATGGTCGAGGATTTGCGGTTGTTGCCGATGAGGTTCGAAGTCTGGCTCATCGGACCCAGCAATCCACCGGAGAGATACATGCCTTGATCGAGTCATTGAAGGTTGGCACGGATAAGGTTGTGCAGTTGATGGCATCAGGGCATGAAAAGACCCGTAGCACGGTGATTCAGGTCAGAGATGCGGAGGAAGCCCTGGCAGAGATCAAAAAGGCAACGGACGAGATCAGGGATCTGAACACCCAGATAGCCAGTGCGATTGAAGAGCAATCAATCGTCGCCGGAGAGGTCAATGCAAACGTGACTGATATGGAGAAGGGCAGCGAAGTTGCGGATCAACAGACCATAAAAACAGCAGAGGCTGGCAAGAATCTTGGAGTGCTCTCGGAAAAGCTCTCAGGTCGGGTTGGACATTTTCGACTTTGATTGAATCTCCTGGTCTATACATACAAAGAGAGTGGGAAACTAGCCCTCTCCCGGGTTAAATCTTGGTGATTAGCCCCATCTCTCAGCTGCGCCTCGGCGGTGGGGATAGGCTGCCGAAACACGCTGTAAATACGTCCGTGTACGCTCCACGGCGGCATCCATGTCGCCGAGGGTTTCGCCAACCTATCCCCATCGCCCTTTCGTGGGATATCAGCTGAGAGATGGGGCTAATCACCTAAATCTTTGATACAGTCTGGTATCGGATGATCACAGATTGATGGCCAGATAAGAATGCATACATCCCTGCAGCAACTCTGCGAAGCGGTCCAGAAGAACTGCCATATCTCAGACGCCCGGCAGGGCGCTGATTATGGGCTCTGCACCTATCTGATGAAGATGCGGGAATATTTTCGCTGGGAGCAGGGCCTGGGATTCGAGGCACCGTTGCAGCAGGAGGCGGTGGGTGACTGGCTAACTGAGCGTGAGGCGCTGTGGAATTCGTTGGCTGATGATGCGTTTGTCGATTTGCCACTGGCGGGCGAATGCTTTGATCCCTTCGAGGTGGATGCCATCAATGCGGCGCTTGAGCCCTTGGGTCTGGTCTATAGCGCAGGTTATGGGGTGAAAAACAAGCCGCTGTTCTTTATTGGCCATCTGGAGAGGCGCGAGCAGCCGGGAACGGTTTCGGTGTGGGTTTCCGGGCGTGAACTGGCCCGGGATCTGACCGCGCCGGCCGCCATGAACCAGGGTGAGCGGATCTTTATCCGGCGTGAATCCTTCCGTCGCCTGCTGTGGGAGAAGCTGGAGAGCTGGCGCTGGCATCGTCCGGACAATGCCCTGGGTCGCGCCTTCGCTTGCTATGATTTTGAGACTGACCTGGAAGGCGCTCTTGATGCCATGGTCGAGCAGGAGCTCAATGCAGTGCTGCTGCATGAGCAGGGTGAATACGCGGTGGGCCGTGAGGTCGGGGAACGCTGGAATGTGTTGGTGATGGATGTGGTGCATACCCCGGCGGAATTGATGGCCAGAGCAATCCGGGATCACTGGGCCGACTGCCAGGTGACCCTGCCGGAGCTGATCCGCCAGTCCGATGCGGCCTCCATCCACTTCTATGTGGGTGGTCTCAGCGGGATGCGCAAGACCCTGTTCCCCAAACTGCAGCAGGCCTATGAGCAGTGGTCAGAAAATGGGGACTTGCAGCTACTGGAACAAGTTGTCTTGCAGGGCAGGAAGCATTGGTCAGGCTTGGCGCATGAGCTATTGGTTCTACATGAGGTGTATGGCAATGCAGCCGCCCGGCCGATCAAAGAGCTGGTGGAAGGCTGTTACCTGTAGCAGCGGCGTTTGTGCTGTGTGCCCTATTTGAACTCGGTCTGCTGGGGTTCACCGTTGTTGTCGATGATTACCTGTTTCACGCTATCCATGCGGGAGACGATATAGCCACCCATCAACAGCGACAGGCCTTCATTATTCGACTCCAGGGCGGAGAGCAGTTTGTCGGCGGCAATCTGGCAACGCTGAATCTGGTCCGGCTCCTTTACGAATCGCTGTCCCAGACGCCGACCCTGGTCCATATCCCGGTCCAGCTTGTCGAATGACCCCCCCATGGCCTGCAGATAGTCGTCCGTGATCTCCAGATTCATTGACCAATCATCGATAATCAGATTGAGTTGCATGGTTCGCCCAACTTCTTGCCGCAAAAAAACAGAATCATCTGACTCATTGAGGATAAAATCAAGCGTATGAATGCTCCGGAATTACTTGCCCTGGTGGAGTTGGGTGGTTATCCCAACTTTATCCCGCTGTATAAACGCCATGGTTACCAGGTGGAGATGGTCAACTCGGTGCGCAAGGCGCAGGCCTGGCTGAAGAAACACCAGCCCAAGGTGGTGGTGGCGGAATTCTATGTGGACCCCCAGTTCCGGGATCGCCTGAGCAATATGGAATCCCTGCTCGCGACCCTGCAGCGTTATGCCAATCAGGCCAAGGTGATTGTGTTTATCGATCATCACTATCTGCCAAGACTGGAGGGGGTGAAGCAGCGCTATGCTGTCTTCGGCGCGCTGGAATTTCCGATCCAGGAAGAACGTCTGGATGAACTGTTAAACCAGATTTCAGAATGAATATTTCACCACGAAGTTCACGAAACACACGAAGATTTTAATAGGCTCTGTATGTATTAGGTGTTGGTCCCTTGTCACTCTTGGTGCTAGCGCTAATCCTCGATACTGGTATTTAGCTGAATAACAATGAGTTAGCACCATAGACAGAAAGAACCAACACTTAACGCAGACTGAGCCTTTTAATAATAGTCGTCTGTTGTAATTGCGCGATCAATTGATCCGAATTCGGAAGACAAAATTATTATCGGTAGCGGTGCAATTTCTCTACTTCGTGTGCTTCGTGGTGAATTGAATTTTTACAATACGGGAGTAAGCAATGCTGTTGGAAATCCCCGGCCTCCTGAACGAGGCGCAATTGAACAAGATCGATGAGGTGCTGGCAAAGGCCGAGTTTGTGGATGGCAAGCTCACGGCCGGCAGTGCGGCCAGCCGGGTCAAACACAACGAGGAGATGAAGGCAGAACCGAAGAGTATGGAACTGCTGATCCGCATCCTCACCAGCGCCATGGCCCATAACGCGACCTTTCGCAGTGCAGTACTACCCTACCGTATGGCCGACCCGATCTTTGCCCGCTACCAGCCGGGCATGACCTATGGCGATCATGTGGATGACCCGTTGATGGGCCACAGCGGCCAGCGTTTCCGCACCGATGTCTCGATGACCCTCTTTCTGCGGGAACCGGAGAGCTACGCGGGGGGCGAACTGGTGATCGGCACCACCTTTGGTAAGCAGCAGGTGAAGCTGAAGGCGGGCAGCGCGGTGATCTATCCCTCATCCAGCCTGCACCATGTGGCACCGGTGACCGGGGGCGAACGCCTGGTGGCCCTGGCCTGGATTCAGAGCTATGTACGGGACCCGGCCAGACGCGAACTGCTCTATGAACTGGACCAGGCGCGGGAGCATCTGTTGAAAAATGCCCCGGCAGAGGAACACACTGCACTGGTGGACAAATCCTACGCAAATCTGTTGCGTATGTGGGGCGATGTATAAGTGCCTGCATAAACCTAGATTCCTCAGTTGACCACTCCATTCTACTGTTAACGAGTTGAAATTATGTT
>CBDVCD010000243.1:0-5540 GCA_965372385.1 uncultured Gammaproteobacteria bacterium
ATAATGAATACTTATAGGAAAAGCAATTATGGATATTGTCACTGAAATAGAGATATGGATAGATAAAATATTAGACAAACATGCTATTAGGAGTGGGAAACTCTTGCAAGCCTGGTTCCCAGGTATGCACAGTAATATAGGCGGTGGTTACACACCCGACGGACTGGCGAATGAAGCCCTGCACTGGATGGTAGAGCAGGCGGAGACGCTGGGCCTTGAATTCGACTCCACATATCTCGCCCATTTCAAGCCGTGCTTTAATTCGAAACTCCATGACTCGATGACATTTATGTACAAGGCCATGGGACCACATACCCGCACCATTGGCGAGCATATCGGCGATGGCGAGACGGTGCATCAGTCAGCCATAGACCGCAAACGCTTGACAAGCTGCGCTTACGATCCACCTAACCTAAACGATTTCCTGGAAAAAACAGCATCGACGCAGACGGACAACACCACGCGCATCACGCGTGGCACACCTTGCCCGGACTTGTAATGAACAAACTACAATCAATTTGATGCCGGCAGGAAAGGATCTGGCAATGGCCATCGGATTAACGATCGAGATACTGCCTGCGTCGCGCGGTGACTGCCTGTGGGTAGAATGTACGCGGGCCCAAGGTCCTCCCTGGCGGCTATTGATCGACGGTGGAATGCCCACTTCATGGCCTATGCTTCAGCAGCGAATTGCGAGGCTAGCCAAGCTCGGGCCGGTACATTTCGACCTTGTGGTGGTATCACATATCGACTCAGATCACATCGGTGGCCTGCTGCCGCTCTTCACCTGCACCGATCCTGCGGTCACGTTCGGCGACATCTGGTTCAATGGTCTGCCGCAACTGCCCCAGCCCGGCTCGCTACGCTCCCGTAGTGTGGCTGAAGGCGAGCGACTGGTGGACCTTCTGAGTGGACAGCATGGCAGCGCGCGGTTGCCCTGGAACGTACAGTTTAACCGGGCAGCCGCCATGACGATGGGGGATGGTTTATACCGGGAAATAACCTATCCGGATGGACCAACACTGACGCTGTTGTCACCCTCACCCAGGCGACTGGCATCATTGCGTAACGTCTGGACCAAAGAGATGCTGCGACTGCAGCGAGGTGAGCCAAGTGAGCCGCCCATCAGCCCCGCTTTACTGCCGCTGGAGAACCTTGAAGCTCTGGCCGCCATCAAGACCAGACGCGACCAAAGTCCCGCCAATGGGAGCAGCATTGCCTTTCTGCTTGAATATGCCGGGCGAAGCTGCCTCCTGGCCGCGGATGCTTTCTCCTCTGTCCTCGGACCTGCACTCACGACGCTCGCCAACGCCCGTGATGGGCGACCGATTGAGATCGACGTATTCAAGCTTCCACACCACTGCAGCAAAGGCAATGTCACGACGGATCTTCTGCGCATCGTGCCGGCTCAGCACTATGTCGTGTCCACCAACGGAGATCGCTTTAGCCATCCGGATGACATTGCGCTAGCCCGCGTCGTAACCACGGCAACCTGGGAGCCAACGCTCTGGTTCAACTACGCCAGTGACGCAATGTTACGCTGGGAGGACACGCAATTGCAGTCGAAATACCACTTTAATTCGCAATTCCCAGGAGAGTCCGCTAATGCACGCGCTGGGGCTGGGGGGAAGGCAAGTGGCCCGATAGCGGTTCCTGAGGACGGAGGTGTGAGACTCGAATTGCCAGGAATAGACCGATGACAGGCTCTGGCACATCTGCTGGCGAATGCCTCGTCTCGCTGGTGTCCGAGGAACGACGAGGTCGACCTGGGGCGGCAATAGAGACGGCGATCCAGGCCGCTCGGGAAGACCCGCAGGACGCTGCCGCGCAGCTCTTTGTGGCGGTCTATGCCGCGCTGGCCGTCGGAGAACCTCGCCAGGCACTGCACTTTATCGAAACGATTGGCGAACCCGCGAATGAAATGGCACAAAGGCGGATTCGTGCCTGTAGTGCCTGGGCTCAGCGACTGGGTCGAAATTGGTATCCCGGTGATACCGGAGGCGAGTTTGGTCCGAGCGGCACGCGTGGATTTACATCGGTTGGTGAGGTCTTTGAGGGAGATGCGGAAACCATGCTATTGGAGGCTTGCGTGGCTTTTGGGCCGGCCAATCTACTCTCTGTACGGTCGCTGCTTGAGAGCATGGTTCGCAAGTCTTCAGCTGAGGCGCAGGTTCTGCTGCAGTCGGCAATGAACGACCTGGAACGCTTCAAGCAAATAGCACAAATGGCTAACGCGCCCACATCCGCCTGCTGGGCTGTTCAGTGCCAGGCAGATCTCCTGTACCGATCGGGGACTGCGTCTAAAGCACAGAAACTACTTGAATTTGCCCGTGAAATCTATGGCGCAGGAGAAGACGGTATTGGCGTGGCCTGTACTTACCTGGTCGAGGGTGATTGGTTTGCCACTCCCGGGTCCTCACCAGAAGCCCTCAGTCTTGATCTGGCTGGCCGGCCCGAGCCGTCTCCATTTGCCACAACACAGGATGTCGCTCGGGCGACTGAGGCATACAACCATGCAGAATCCTCACTGGCCGGCGTGGACGCCCCTCGGGTTGTGGCTGCCCTGGCCCTGCGTCGCGCCGTTTTATGTCATCTGGAGGGCGATCTAAGCGCGCAACTTGACTGGCTTCAGACCGCCGATCAGATGTTTATGGACGCGGGGGAAACCAGCGGCTGCCACTTGGTTACCGTCCACCGACTGGTCGCCGCTATTTCGGCTGGAGACTTTGTGCAACTGCGACGAAATACACCTCTGGAGTGGGGCGCTACACATGGCCCTGTTGCCGATATTTTGGCGTGGGGACTGGCACGAGGCAGCTTGAGTTTTTGCACCGGTCTTGGCCGAATATTTGAGCGCACGGCCGAGCGATGGGAAGGCCAAGGTGACCTTGATCGAGCCGAAGTCGCATACCTGATGGCCCGCCCACTTCTGTCACTCAGTGGGGTTATCCCTTCCTGGTCGATACTTCTGACGCTCGCGGGTTTGGACGCTCGCCGCAATGCTCAGGTTCGCTCTCTGGTGCGTCGCTTGAAAATTTTGGCTGACTTGCCGTTACCACCGAAGGCAACGGAACAGCCGACAGCGTGGATGCAGGATCTCCAGCTTACAATGTCTCTGATAGATATACCAACAGGGTCAATTGGTACCGGAATGATCGCTATCCAGGCTATCGAGCGAGGGATGAAACGACTTGGTGCTCTTCTGGAATCGGCGGTACCCGTCGATGTGAACAAGATGGCATTACCGATGGATGCAGAGGTTATCAGTGGGGAGTTACAAGAGGCCTGGGTTCGCAACAATCCTTTTGATTCGACTCGGCCGGAAGAATCGGAACTACCAAAATTTACTCGCATCGCACTCGATACAGCCACCCGTGCGGCTATCGAGCAACTCAAACGGGCAAAACCCCAAGGCTTTTTGCTGCGGGCGCTGCAGGCCGAGAGACTTGGTTGGGATGCTGAGGCTGATATATGGTATCAGGCTGCTCTCGAAGCAGTCGAATCGACCGGGGATGTGAATCGCTGGTTGGCCGTCGTAATACTTGGTGCATGGGGTAAGCACGAGGAGGCCGTCGCAGATTTTACCCGCATTCACCAAGGTCACATGGTTCACCCGAGTTTGATCCCGTCTCTGGCGCTCCGCGCACGTGATTTCGAGACGGCACATGAACTCTTCAGCCAGTTGGACAAGCAGACTGTTTCGAGTGAATTGAGTTGGATGGATCTGCTCGATCGCGCCGAGGCCGCGCTAGAGTGCAAAGAGACTGAGGCCGCGCAGGATCTGGCCAGACGCGCGATAGCATTGTTTGAGGATGGCATCAATAGACTGCCGAGGGACTCGGATCGCGTGGCGTCTTGCGATGACGTAAAGGCGGCCTTGCTGTATTTGCTTCTATCTCGCATTTACCTGGCCGTAGCTAATCGCCGTTTCGAAGACGGCGATGAAGCAGCCCAGCTCAAAGTGCTTGATCAAGGATTTGCCATCACTGATCGGGGGCATGCACTCGCCTTACCTCGTCTCGCAAGCGCAGATACCTTATCTGGTGCGCATGATGAGGGTCGGTTGAAGCGGTGGCAACAGGCCGCGACCGATCAAACGACCGCCTATCAGCGTTACCTGACTGCTTTGGTATTGGGGGGTGTAGAACCCATCGAGAATCGATCAGAGATGTTATCCAATTCAGAGCAGAGGTTGGCAGACATTGAGGCGAGTCTCGAACCCGGTGAGCGCAAATGGGTGCTTGATTTGCACCGCCCGAAGGATTTCAGCCTGGAAGAAGCACAATCACGACTTCCGAATGGAGTGTGTCTACTCGAGTATCATCTGGTGGGTCGAGATCTCGTGGCCTGGGGTGTCACAAGGTCCTCGATCCAGGGATGGTATAAGCGCATATCAGGACGGCCGCTGGATGGTATATTACATCGGTTCCAGGCCTCCTGCTCTTCAGGCGCGCCATTGGTCGAGTCAGACGTGTTGGCCAGGCTCCTGGTAGAACCCTTCGCAAAGCTACTGGATCGTAACGAACGGATCATTGTCGTGCCCTCCGGTCCACTCCATGCTGCACCATTTCACGTCCTGCCTTTTCGTGGTGAATCCCTCGGTGTGACGCACGTTATTTCCTACCTCCCGTCAGCGTCACTGCTGAAGGATAATGTGATTGACCGACCACTCGACGACGGCGAAGCCCTCGTAGTTGGCGATCCACAATTCAGTGCGGAGTTGCACCCCTCTCTGAGCCGATTAGCCGGTGCGGCTCTGGAGAGCCAAATTATTGGTCGCCTGTATAAAACCCGTGACGTGTTCACGGCGGCCGATGCGCGGGAAGCGACGATACGCCCACTCCTGCACCAGCGTGCTGTTGTCCATTTCGCGGCCCATGGTCGACTTGACGAGACGGCTCCGAACACGTCCTCAATCATACTGGCTGGTGATGATCAACTTACGGTTTCAGACCTTATCGGTCTGCGTATCGATGCGGATCTGGCGGTATTAAGCGCCTGCGACACGGGACGAGGGGCCCTAAGCCTGGGGGGAGATGTCGTTGGGCTGACGCGAGGGCTGCTCGCTGCCGGTGTCAAACGCAGTGTGGTGTCTCTCTGGCCTGTTGATGATGTGGCAGCCTGCGTAACCATGGTTGGGTTTCATGAAAAGCTGCTGGGTGGAGATGCACCGGCGTTAGCGCTCGCGAGCGCGCAGCGCGAAGTTCGAGCAATGTCAGGCATAGACCTGGCTGGACGTTATCAGGAACTGGGGGGTGAATTGGAGTTAAACCGCGTATCAGTGCGACGAAAATCAACCGAATCGTATCGAAATACGCCGGCCTTTCGACAGCTTGCGGCGTTCCCAGAAGCTGACCTGGATGACGAGCCTGACAGAACAGTCGGGGAATTGAATGGTAGCTTGCCCAGTATCTGGGCTCCTTTCGTGCTGATTGGTTTCTAAGTCAAATACTCGGATTGCATGATTGTCCTCGTGGTAGATGGATTTCAGGTGTCTGACACATTGTTTGTTTTGACAGTTTTTATGCGGCTCTGGTTGC
>CBDVCD010000244.1:0-5467 GCA_965372385.1 uncultured Gammaproteobacteria bacterium
CTGTGATGGCTCGAATAATGGTGATCCATCAGGAGCAAGCCGGTTATACTTAAGGGCAGCAATAAATCATGCGTATCATGTGCCTGCACAGGCGCAATCGCCACACTCGCACCCAAGAGTACCGAACCTAAGATCAATGCTTTATGTTTCATTTGAAAGCCTCCTGTTTGATTAGCTTCAGGTTAAGCTTAAAGGGGACTGGCTGAATCAGAGCTGAACGGAGGGGTTGAGAGGGACTGTTTGTGTTATGCAAGGAGGGAATCCTTGTAGAAAATGTGAGCTATTAATCATCCCGAAAGTAATTGCCTGCAGACCAAAACGACCGTCGGCGGGAGGGCCGTTCCCTTGCATCCTGCAATTACGGCATTTGTACTTCCCTGTACGGCAGAACCCGCCGTCGAGCGTACAGGGAGGTATCCACAGCGTGTCGCGATGGCCTGCATGCAATTACTTTTGCAACTATTGATAGCTAGATTTTGTCTTGAGCAATCCGTTCTGTTCAAGCACCTGGTATATTCTCTTGCTGGTCTTGGCCAGTTTTGCCAAGTCAGCAAAATTTGGCTGTTCACCGGCTGCCAGGCGGTGTTTCCATGTTTCCAACTGCTCTTCCAGAAAGGCAAGCAGTTTCACGGAACAGCCCTGGCAGGAATCGGCACAGATCTGCTCATCGGTCAGATCAAAAGGAATCGCTTCTCTGACCTGAGCAATAAGTTGCCGCATGGCTGTCGTCGTATCCGGCTTCACGACACAGTGTAGGCATGCAGCGCCAGTTGCAGACTTTTCTTCACAGCATTTCGTAGCGATTGCGGACTGACCACTTCCACATCCGGACCATACTTGAGCAGATCCATGACCAGTTCGGCCGCATGATGGTAGGGAATCTGCAGCTCAAAACGACCATCATCCAGCCAGTGGCCGCGTTGATCCGGATGCCACTGCTCCCGGGAAACCCAACGGGCCAATTGTGGCGTAAAACGTACAACCGCCAGCTTGTCCGGCTCTCCGGAAAAAATCCCATAGGCGGATGAATAGTGGCTATCCAACTCCTGCTCCGGCACTTCGATAGCCGGTTGCGGTAACAACCGGGCACTTTGAATGGCATCTAGCGCGAAGGTCCGCAGTGCCTTGCGCAGATGACACCAGCCATCCAGATACCAGTTGTCCCGATAGTGGGTCAGCCGCTGGGGAGAGACCTGGCGCTCACCGGTCTGATCCTGAGAACGGCTGTAATAGCTGATCTCCAGCCGCTGTCTACCTGCCACGGCGCCGGCCAACAGGGTGAAATGGGAACCTGGTGGTCGTGCCGCCGCCTGCAGTATACGAATGCGCCTTGGCAGCTCATCACCGCCTACCGGCTGCCGGTTGAGCAATTGATCGATGCGTCGGCGTAAGGGCTGCAGATGACTGTCGAGTAATCCTGGCTGCACCTGCTCGAGCAGCTGCTGCATACTCAGCAGGGCCTGCAGTTCGGAGGCATTGAACCAGAGCCCGGGCAACTCATACATCTCCCCCACCGCCGCTTCGTAGCGATAGCCGTTGAGCTTACGGTCGAAGACAATCGGCGCATTGAGGTAGAGACGCATCTCCTCGATGAGACGCTTGACGGTGGCGCGGGAGCACTCCAGCGCCTCTTCCAGAGACTGGCGGGAGACCGGATAACGGGCAGAACGGAGTATACGGTTGAGTTCGAAGATGCGGTCGAAACGATCCATGATCAGCCTGCAGGGGCAGGCTGGAAATCAGCCCCCCTCCTTCAGGTGCTCGCTCAGCGGCACCGGGGTATCCATCGACCAGAGCCTTTCCAAGTGGTAGAAGTCCCGCACCTTGGGCATCATCACATGCACCACTACTCCATTCAGGTCCACCAGGGCCCATTCGCCCTCCTGTAAACCTTCACTGCCCAAGGGGGTCTCTCCGGCTTGTTTGGCCTTGAAGGCGACGGTCTCTGCGATCGCCTTCACATGCCGGCCCGAGGTGCCGGAGGCCACTACCATAATATCGGTGATGCTGGTCTTGTTATGCACGTCCATCACAACGATATCTTTGGCCTTCATATCATCCAGGGTATTGATGACAAGGTCTTTAAGTGCTTCTGTCTCCATCTGATCCTATGTATTAATTTTGAGCCCAATAAACGGCTGTCGACCGCTTGTGATACTGCATATGATAACTGAATATTAGGTGAAAGACGTTATTGGGCGATAGAGGTCTTCTGCCTCGATCAGTTTCATGACAGATTCAGGCAATAGATAATGGGGGCTTTTTCCCGCTACGATGAGCGCGCGGATCTGGCTGGAGGAGATCTCCAATTGAGTCACAGGTTGAAAATAGATCTGGCCACCCGGTGCTTTCCGCAGTTCAGTGGGGGCCTGGATCTGATGGGATGCGAGCAACTTGAGCAGTGCCGGGGCGTGAATCTCCCCGTGGCCGGGGCGCTGCATCACGACCAGATGCGCCAACCTGAGTATCTGTTGCGGCCGATGCCAGCTGAGAAAATGGCAGAACGCATCGCCCCCCAGGATCAGGCAGAGCGGTCTGTCGCCCAATTCCTCACGCAACGATGCCAGGGTATCCACCATATAGGAGTCCCCCTGACGTTTCAGCTCCCGGTCATCGGCACTGAAATCAGGCTGATGACTGATCGCGGCCTGCAGCATACGCAGGCGCAGTTCGGCCGGTGCCTTTGGTTGAGGTCGGTGCACCGCCTGATACAGCGGGATGAAACGGACCTCATTCAGGCCGACACCCTGCATCACATCCAACGCGGTACGCAGATGGCCAAAATGGATCGGATCGAAGGTGCCTCCGAGAACGCCGATCATCTCAGCTCCGGATATGCCCATCCCCGAGTACGATGAATTTAACCGAGGTAAGCCCCTCCAGGCCCACCGGACCACGGGCATGGAACTTGTCAGTGGAGATGCCGATCTCGGCCCCCAGTCCATACTCGAAACCATCCGCGAATCGGGTGGAGGCATTCACCATCACTGAGCTGGAATCGACCTCCGCCAGGAAGCGCCGCGCACGGGTGTAGTTTTCGGTAATGATCGAGTCGGTATGCTGGGAGCCATGGGTATTGATGTGTTCGATCGCCTCATCCAGGTCCTTCACCACCTTGATGGAGAGGATAGGCGCCAGGTATTCGGTATCCCAATCCTCCGGGCTAGCGGCCAGGCAACCGGGCAGCAACTGCCGGGTGGTCTCGCAGCCACGTAGCTCTACCCCCTTCTCCTGGTACATCTTGCCCAACTCTGGCAGCACGTTCTCGGCAATCTCCTCGGAGACCAGCAGGGTCTCCAGGGTGTTGCAAGTGCCGTAGCGCTGGGTCTTGGCATTGAATGACACCTGCAGGGCCTTCTCCATATCCGCCTCTGCATCGATATAGATATGGCAGATACCATCCAGGTGCTTGATCACCGGCACCCGGGCATCCCTGGAGATGCGTTTGATCAGCCCCTTGCCGCCACGGGGGATGATCACGTCGATAGACTCCGGCATCGCGATCATGCTGCCCACCGCCGCCCGGTCGGTGGTCTCGAGCACCTGCACCCCATCCGCCGGCAGACCGGCCTGCTCCAGACCGCGATGGATGCTGGCGGCGATCGCCTGATTGGAGTGAAACGCCTCGGAGCCGCCCCGCAATACAGTGGCGTTGCCCGACTTCAGGCAGAGGGCCGCTGCGTCCGCGGTGACATTCGGCCGGGACTCGTAGATGATCCCCACCACACCCAGGGGCACCCGCATGCGGCCCACCTGGATCCCGGTAGGCCGATAATTCATGTCGAAGATCTCACCGATAGGGTCGGGCAGTGTAGCGATCTGGCGCAGCCCCTCGATCATGGAGTCGATGCGTGCATCGGTCAGCTCCAGCCGATCCAGCAGGGCGGCATCCAGACCCTTGGCGGCGCCCACCTCCAGATCCTTCCCGTTCTCCAGCATCAGGAGATCACGCTGCTCCGCCAGATCATTCGCGATGGCGTTCAGGGCGGTGTTCTTTTCGCCCGTGGTGGCGGAAGCCAGGCGACGGGAAGCGGTACGGGCCTGCTGTCCCAGCTTGTTCATATAGGCGGCGATATCGGTGATTTCGGTCATCGGCTCAACTCTTCGATCTGTCAAATGCTGTGGATTCTACCAGAAAGTGATCCAGCTGAATTTCAAAAAGGACTGTTCCAGGCGCAGTTCTGTAGGCCGGACTAGCCGACATCCCCATATTTTCATTGGGTTAGGCTATCGCCAGCCTATATGACCCAGGAAATGAACTCAGCCAGACCTGAACAAATTCGCAACTTGTGTGCCGCAGACAATGCATCCTCGGTTATTATTACCGGTTTGAAATAACTTCCATAAAATGCAGATTCATACTCATATGCGCACCACCCCTGAAAACGCTAGCCGACGGGAAATCAACGGTATTTTATCTGTCTACTATGACGGTTACTGGATCAAATATTATGAACCTCCAGTAGACAGCCTTTCCGCCAAGAAAAGCCTGATCCAGTCATTGACCCGCCGTTTGTTCAACCATATGGAACACGGCATCAATATTCCGGGAAAGCTGCTGGACGAGGTTCGCTCAGCCTATCTGACCGAAACCAATCCCAAGAAAAAACGGGTCAAGGCGGCCATGCTGGCTGGCGCCCTGTTCAATCGTGCCGCTGACATCTTCACCAATCTGGTCGAACTCGAGGCCCATGGGATAAAAATCCGTCCGGGCAACGACCTGATGCATGAGTGTGGACTGTGCCTGCAGGAGGCCCTGAAATATGGGAAACAGGTCAAGCATCGAAATGGTGATGAAGGTATCGATGAACTCTGGGGCGAGCCCTTCAAGGCCTTCACGATGTCCATGCAGGCATTCTACGAAAGCCGTTACATCAAGATCGCCATGACCATGCACGACATCGATAAAATCGCCAAAGAGATAGTGTCCTGTTTTGCAAAGGATCCAAGATTCGGCGGCATCGATGAACTGATCCTGGAATACGCCAAAATGGCCAGACGCAAGTGTGAAACCCTGCGGACCGATAATGACATATTCGATATCTGGTCAAATTTTGTGGTAGCGGGAGAAGATGTCGTAGATTTTTCCCCCAAGACCATCAACAACGCAGCCCAACAACCAAACGATGTCATAGATGGCAAGCACCTGCTCAAATGGGGTGTCAGACTGATCGGTTTCGTAACCCGTGCCCGCACCCCCATGCCAAAGAGTACTGAAATCTACCTTGCCGAATGTGAGCGCTACAAGAACAGATCGGATTGAAAGGGCCTGTAGCCCAGTTCACCATTTAGCTGGGAGGGAAATAGCAAAGTATTTCCTTTAGAGTTGCATCCACTCCGTAGCGGTCAACCGCTCTCTCTTGGCTGCATGACCGTTGATCTCACTCAACAAGCCGGTTATTCAGTTTCAATGACATTTCCCCTGTCAGTAACAATTTGAAACATATTGAAACACAATTTCTTAATT
>CBDVCD010000245.1:0-5449 GCA_965372385.1 uncultured Gammaproteobacteria bacterium
TCTGTCAGCGCCCATGGCGGCGTTACGCCTCTTGCAAAGGACTATGGCCATTCGCTGCGAGGCGTGCCTTGCCATGGGCGCTGACAGAGCAACTGAATCCATCAATACAACCTTGACGGAGTACCAGGTACAGTCCACTTTATTGTGTCAGGATTTTGTTGGTAAAAAGCGGTCAGTGGGTATTTCAAGCGGGAAACTGACAACATCTTTGATAGGAGACTATACTGTCCTATCAAATCTGATTCCGGTATAGTCCGCCCATGGATCTGAACTTTCTCGAATTTGAGCAGCCGATCGCCGAACTTGAGGCGAAGATCGAAGAACTTCGCCTGGTTGGTAATGATAATGAAATCAATATTCAGGACGAGATTTCCCGTCTTGAGAACAAAAGCCGGTCGCTTACGGAATCGATCTTTTCCAACCTGAAGCCCTGGCAGATCTCCCAACTCTCCCGACACCCCCAGCGTCCCTATATGCTGGACTATGTCGAGTTGGTCTTCGACGAGTTTCACGAGCTTCATGGTGACCGGGCCTTCGCGGACGATCACGCCATCATCGGCGGGGTTGCGCGTATCGAAGGAGAGCCGGTGATGATCATCGGTCAGCAGAAAGGCCGGGACACCAAGGACAAACTGTACCGTAATTTCGGTATGCCGAGACCAGAGGGATACCGCAAGGCGCTGCGCCTGATGAAGATGGCGGAACGCTTCAAGCTGCCGATTCTGACCTTTATCGACACCCCTGGGGCCTACCCTGGCGTGGATGCGGAAGAGCGGGGTCAGAGCGAGGCCATCGCCCGCAACCTGAAGGTGATGTCGGGTCTGCGCACCCCCATCATCTGCACCGTAATCGGCGAGGGTGGTTCGGGTGGCGCGCTTGCCATTGGTGTGGGCGACCGGGTGATGATGCTGCAGTACAGCACCTATTCGGTGATTTCGCCGGAAGGTTGCGCCACGATCCTCTGGAAAAGCGCCGAGAAGGCGCCACTGGCCGCGGAGGCCATGGGCATCACCTCCAGCAAACTTAAGGGGTTGGAACTGATCGACGAGATCATCCCTGAACCTCTGGGTGCTGCGCATCGCGATATCGAGGAGATGGCCAAGAATCTCAAGCACGCGCTGTTGCAGGGGCTGGAAAACCTGCAGAGCATGGCTGCCGACAAACTGCTGGATATCCGCTATCAACGGCTCATGCAGTACGGCCAGTTCGCTGAGGACTGATTCGTCTCTCCCCGCTGGACCACTCCAGTGAAGCTAACCTCTGCCCGTTTACAACAGATATTGCAGGGGTACCCAACGACCGGCAGCTACCATCTCGCCTTCAGTGGTGGGCTCGACTCCAGTGTGTTGCTCCACCTGCTGACCCGCTTGAGGGATCAGCTACCCGCTAGGCTGACGGCTACCCATATCCACCATGGCCTGCAGCCGGAGGCCGATGAGTGGGGCAGGCACTGCGAACAATTCTGTCATACGCTGGCTATCCCCCTGCGGCAGATCCATCTCAAGCTCGTGCCAAAACCGGGCGAGAGCCTTGAGGCCCTGGCCCGCGACAGGCGTTATGCCGCCTTGGCCGGTGAAATGAATGAAGGTGACATGCTACTGACCGCCCAACATCAGGACGACCAGGCAGAGACCCTTCTACTGCAGCTGCTGCGCGGCAGCGGTCCCGCTGGTCTGGCGGCGATGCCCCGGCTGAGCCGGTTTGCTCCTGGCTGGTTGGCCCGCCCCCTGCTTGATTTCTCCCGGGGAGAGTTGGAAGTCTATGCCAGGCAGCATCAAATAAGCTGGGTGGAGGACCCCAGCAATCAGAATCTTCGTTTTGATCGGAACTACATCCGTCTGCGGGTCATGCCGTTGTTACAGCAACGCTGGCCAGCGGCACCGGCAACCATAGCCCGTTCCGCCCGGCTTAGCGGTGAACTGCAAAGTTTAGTCGACGAGCAGGCCGCGCAGGATCTCGACAAGGCCCATGGTCCATGGCCGGCTACCCTCTCGATCGCTGCCCTGCGGGCATTGTCGGCACCCCGCCGACGCAGTCTGTTGCGTCATTGGGTTCGTCAACAGGGTGGAGCAATACCGGGCTCGCGTCACCTGCGGCGCATTGAGGAGGAGTGTCTCTACAGTCGGGAGGATGCCCAGCCCCTGGTACATTGGGGGGATGTGGCGGTGCGGCGTTTCCGTGATGGGCTGTTTCTACTCAAACCGCTGCCACCCCACAATCCTGCGCTGGTCATCTCCTGGCCGGATGAGAAGCCGTTGAGTCTGTCGTCTGGGATGGGAGAAATAACCCTTGCCCCAGCCGATAAAGGCATTTCATTAGAGCAATGGCGTACCGCCAAGGTGGAGATCCGCTTTCGGCGGGGTGGGGAGACCTGTATCCCCGCGGGTTCGAAACATCATCGAAGCCTGAAAAAACTCTTTCAGGCCTGGGGGGTCCCGCCCTGGCTGCGTGAACGCACCCCATTGATCTTCCTTGACGGAGAATTGGCGGCGGTGCCGAACAGGCTGGTATGTGAGCCGTTTTTGGCGGATCCGGGGGAAGCGGCTGTAACTCCCTGCTGGAAAAAATATTCCTGATAATCAGCGAAATATTAAATGTTGCCCGCAATCATCCTGGCCTGATCCAACTCCTCCAGCAACTCTTCCAGGGGTGGGATGTCATCGTTCCGTTCGAGCATGGTGGCAACCGGCCCGCAGATGGCCAGGGTTTCCCGATAGAGTTGCCAGACCGGGTCGTTCATCGCACCGGTGTCCGCATCCCACTCATATTCGGATCGGTTCATCATCGGCGCCAGATGGATCTGCCAGATGCGCTCAAGGGGTAGATTGTTGATATAGGTCCAGGGATCGAAACCCTGAGACACACTGTTGGTGATGATGTTGTTCAGGTCCAGCAGGATCAGGGAGTCGGAGGCCTCGGCAACACGGCTGAGAAACTCCCACTCTGGCATCTGGTCATGGCCATGGGGGGAGGAGTCGGATATGTTTTCCAGCAGGATCCGCTGCCCCAGGCTCTCCTGGACTTGTCTGATTCGGGGTGTCAGGTGGTCGATCATCTCCTGGGTGCGAGGCAGGGGACGCAGATCATAGCTGTGTGACATGCCCGGCAGGGTCCAGCAGAGATGGTCCGAGATCCAGACCGGCTGAATCCGCTCCACCAACGATCTGAGCTGGCTGATGTATTGCTCATCCAGTGGATCGGGGCCACCAATCGAGAGTGACCCCCCGTGCATCACCAGGGGGTAAAGTTGACGAATCCTTTCCAGCTCGGTGAACCGTTCCTTGTCGGCATCCAGGTACCTGTCGGAGAGGATCTCCAGCCAGTCCACGGCAGGTCGCTGATTGATGATTGGCGTAACGAGCTCCCGCCGCAGACCCAGACCAAAACCCACCAGAGGTCTATTACGAGATTTGTCCATAGGTATCAATGAAGGATGTTGAACATGCGGTTGCGGTAGCGTTTGACCAGGTCGCCCTCGCCACCGAGCATATCGAAGATCCGCAGCATGCCCTTACGGCCGGCGTCGTCGCCATATTGCCGGTCCTTCTGCATCAAAGTGAGCAGCAACTCGAGGGCGCTCTCGTAGTCGGTCTCTATGATTCGGTGGGATGCCAGCTGATAGAGGGCCTCGCTGTTTGTGGGGTCTTGCTCGAGGATTTGCTCTAACACTTCCACAGCTGGTGCTTCTTTTATGGTGTGGTCGAAACGGATGCGGGCCAGCATGGAGACCACTTCCGGCTTTTCCCGCTCTTCGACTGGCAGTTCCAGCAACAGCTGTTCAGCATCCGCCAGTTCTCCGATGGTGGCCTTGTAGCGGGCGTAGGAGAGCTTGACCCGCGGGTTGCCTGGGTCTGCCAGATTGGCCTGCTCGATCAGTTCTCCGGCCTTTTCCACATCCCCCTGCAGCAGGAGTGAGTCTGCCTCATGCAACCACAGATCCGATTCCCGGGGGATGTGTCTGTCGAGAAAGGCACGGACCTCGGTCTCCGGCAGCGCGCCCATGAACTCATCCTCCGGCTGGCCATTGCGAAACAGCTTCACCGTCGGCAGGCTGCGGATACCGAACTGGGCCGCCAGTTCCCGCTGCTCCTCCGTGTTGACCTTGGCCAGAATAAATTTGCCCTGATACTCATCCGCCAGTTTGGCCAGTAGCGGCATCAGACCTTTACAGGGTGCGCACCAGTCGGCCCAGAAATCCACTAGGATCGGCCGTTTGAGCGAGCCTTCAAGGACGACTTGCTTGAAGTTATCCGCGGTTATTTCGAAGATATAGGGTGAGTCAGCCATGTTGAAGTCTACCAGTCTGCTTTCCAATCGCTGCCATTATACTGCGTACTGACCAGATGAAACGTGCTTGAAATTATTTTTACCGGACCCATTCTAAACAGAACCTTTTTTCGAGAATATCACGATGACTGAAGCACTACATATCGTTTGCCCCCACTGTGACGGTATCAACCGGGTACCGGCGAGCCGCGTGGGCGAGGGTGCCAAATGCGGCAAATGCCATCAGCCCCTGTTCAATGGAAACCCCCTGGCACTCAATGCCAGCCGTTTTCTGAGCCACTCCCAAAAGAGTGATATCCCACTGTTGATCGACTTCTGGGCGCCCTGGTGCGGCCCCTGCCGGATGATGGCGCCGGCATTCGAGCAGGCTGCTGCGCAGCTGGAGCCCCATGTCAGGCTGGTGAAGGTGAATACGGAGGAGGAACAGCAGTTGGGCGCTCAGTTTGGCATCCGCAGCATTCCGACCCTGATGCTGATGCGCAACGGGCGTGAAATTGCCCGCCAGCCAGGTGCCATGGATGCGGGTGGTATCGTCGGCTGGACCCGGCAACATCTGGGCTGAGCCAACTTGTTGGACCACTCGCTGTACGCCCCAGTCGCATAGGCGGCAACAATCGCATCATTTCGCACACGGTGCTTCCCCGCAATCTTATTTTTCTATGCGGACGTGTATCCATTGGGTACACTTTGTGCCATGAAAGATGTCGGTCTTCGCATACGAGTTCAGCGCGATCTGCGCGAGAAGTTCCTGGAGGTCTGCCGGGCGCAGGACAAGCCTGCCGCGCAGGTCCTACGTGAGTTTATGCGCGGGTATGTGATAGAGCGTGAGGCTGCGTCGTCCGATGCTGATGACGATTCAGACCACGCCGCACGGGAGCACTCCAAAACCGGCAACGGACAAGGCTGACGATGGCAACCCGGAACCAGACTCCCGAGCAGAAAGCCCGCGACAACATCGATGCGATGCTGGAGCAGTCCGGCTGGAAGGTACAGCCAAAGAAGAAAATCGATTTCAATGCCGGCCCCGGCATTGCCGTCCGGGAGTATGATACCGATGTCGGTCCCGCGGATTATGTCCTGTTCGTGAACAAGCAGGCCGTCGGCGTGATCGAGGCCAAACCCGAAAACTGGGGCCAGAAGATCACCACGGTCGAAGACCAGT
>CBDVCD010000246.1:0-5411 GCA_965372385.1 uncultured Gammaproteobacteria bacterium
CTGGCAACCGGTCAAACGCGATGTTACGACACAACAGGGCGTGAGATCCCATGTGCGGGCAGCGGCCAGGACGCCGAATGGCGCTCGGGGATGGCCTGGCCCGATCCCCGCTTTGTTGCCAATAGCGATTTGGTACAAGACCGGTTGACCGGGTTGTTCTGGACCCAAGACGCCAACATCCCGGAACTTCCCATGACCTGGGCCGAGGCGTTCTCTTTCGTGGCCCACATGAACCGAACGTATGCACTGGGATACGATGACTGGAGGCTGCCCAATCGCCGCGAGCTGCGTAGCTTGATGAGCCACCAGACAAGCCGGCCGGCGCTTCCGGCTGGGCATCCCTTTACCAACATCTTCCCCGGCTGGTATTGGACCTCGACCACTGCGGCGATCAGCCCTGCTCATGCCTGGTATGTGCACATGGAGGGGGCGCGCATGTTTTACGGTGGCAAGGATCAGTCGTTTCTGGTCTGGCCGGTTCGCGGGGCCAGTGGCGTACTGCCGGTCACTGGTCAACGGCACTGTTTCGAAAGTTGTGGTGCGTCTGTGCCCTGTGCCGGCAGCGGACAGGATGGAGAGACGCGTTGTGGCAGGCCCTGGCCGGTACCGCGTTTCCGGGCGACGGAAGAGGGCCTGTTCGATCGCCTGACGGGGCTTACCTGGTGGCGCGATGCGGATCTGACGCAGGGTCTGGTCACGTGGAAAGAGGCCCTATGGTCTGTCGAACGGTTCAATGCCGGGCAGGATGGTGTCAACCGCTGGCGCCTGCCCAATATCAATGAATTGGAATCGCTGGTGGACTGCACGAATCACAATCCAGCCCTGCCTGAGAAGGTAGGCTTGACTAATTTACGCTCGGGCTATTGGTCCTCCACGACCAGCGCCTTCGAGCCGGACTGGGCCTGGGCCCTGTATCTGGTCAAAGGCGCCGTGGGCGTGGGCCAGAAGGCTGGCGCTCATTTCCACGTTTGGGCTGTGTGTGACCAACGTTCGGGTCTGATCAGGATACGTGTAAAAAGTAGTAATCTCAGCGCACTCCGTCCTCAGGACGGAATCCCAAGCGACTTCGGCACCAGGGGTGGCGGGATGTCATCCATGTCCAGCATATACTGCCCGAAGCGTCGGAGGTGCTCTCGCATGTAGGGACTGAGCCGACCGAGAAGTTCCTTGGTAGCGGCCAACCCTCGACGGCCATACCAGTCAGTACATCAGTCAGGTCGCTGACATTGTGCAGCATGATCGTGTTAGCCACGAGGTCCATGTACTTGACCTGCTTGGCCTGCTCCACCGGGTCCCCGCTCTTCAGAATTGGGCCGCCGAACCCGATCTAGTCGAGAAAGTCGTTGTAGGACTCGACCTTGGTGGTCTCTGCGCGGATGCTCTGGCGAAAGTCAGCTTCGGAGATGTAACGCAGTAGGAACAGGGTCCGCTCGACCCGACCGAGCTCCCGAAAGGCCCTGTTCAGTTTGTTCTGCCGGCTGTGGCTGCCGAGCTTGCGCAGCAGCGTAGAGGGCAGAATCTTACCGGCCTGGATCGACAGAATGACCTGCATCATGTCCTGCCAGTGAGTCTCGATCAGCGACCAGTCGATGGACTTCGAGAACAACGCGTCGATAGGCGGTAGACCGCACCCTTCTCCGGCCGATAGAAAATCACGTTGTTCCAGTTGCGCATCCTCGGAAACAGCTTGATCCCAAGCAGGTTGGCCAGCCCGAAGACCGGCTCACTTTGCCCCTGGGTGTCGGCGTGCACGGTGTCCGGTTGGAGGTCGGATCTATTCTCCAGGAGGGCGTCGAGTATGTAGACGGCTTCCCACACACCGCAGGCGATGAACTTGCTGAACAGTGCGATGTAGGTCGCGGAGATGTGGTTGTAGGCGATACCGCCGTAGCCGCCATAGCGGATGTGACGCTCGCCGAGCAGATTGTTCTCCCGCAGCTCCATTTGCGTACCGTCGGCAATTGCGAAGTTTGCCGCACCCCAGAACCGGGGTAGCTCGAACCGGATATATTCGTTGACGATGTCGGCAACGGCTGCTTCGAGCTTGCCGGTATCGATGTGTTGGGCATTGATCCGGTGCAGCGTCTGCCGGTTGACGCTCTCCGGGGCATGACTTGCGATCTGGCTCGCACCCAGATTGCAGCCGAATCCGAATATCGTGAACAAATAGCGTCGGGCGGCATCTTTGAGCTTCGGATCTGAACCGGATGGTGGTCCAAAATGGCGGGTATAGGGCACCCAGTGGTGCACATATTTCAGGACATCAAGTAAATGGCATTCCGGCATGCGTGCATGGACGGGGTCCTCGAAGGCCTCGAAATCCACGGGCACGGGCTTGGACATCTGACGCTTCAGATGGGGCGTCTCATCCGGGTCGATCGTTAGCTCGCTGTTGTAGGGGAAGCCGTTGTCCACCTCCGTTGCCAGCTCGTTGAGCCGTCGACGCAACGTTGCGACAAGGTCACGTTCGGACGCGGGCAGTCCCACCACGACTCCGGCCGGCAAGGCCATGTTTCAGATGTGCGGGGTCTTTGTCGAATTCGAGCGCGCCATGATCCGCGAACGGGTGAAGGCCGGTTTGGAAAGGGCGCGGACACAAGGCAAGACGTTAGGGCGACCGCGAACACCAAAGGTCGTCGAGAATAAAATCCGCGCCGAATGCCGGAAGGGCAAGGGAATCAAGAAAATTTCCCGCGAGCTCGGTATCGGCGTCAGCACCGTGCAGCGGGTGGTACACGAACCAACGCCTCGAACCGGGCATCTCTGGTTAAGTTGGGTGCCCGAGAGGCCGTGGCGAACGGCTTCTAAGCGCCTATTGCCGCCAGTCATAGAATTTTTAATCAGTAGATAGGAGTGAACTCGTTTCCATCATTCAGATGCAACGTTTCAACGGCAGTTACGCCGACAAAGCGGTCATTTTGCTCAGACGACCCAAATACCAGTAAGTCGTGTGAAACCGCCATTGAGGGGCGGAGTGGAGGTGCACTACCATCAGTCGCCAGCGCTTTATTCGGCCATCCAAGCTTAGACTTGAGGTGTGTCGGAAAAATTTACACTCCAAAAGCGCCAATTTTGCAATCAGGTGACTGGTCAACGACTATATTTCCCTTGACGGCAGCGTGGCCGACACGGTTACCCTGGATGGTCTGCTGGAGGTGTTCGGTGTTTGCTGGCGCGCCAAGTCCATGGGTGGACCATAGTGCGGATCTACGCTAACGATTAATGGGGATGGCCATGAACGAGACAGGCGCCAGATACGAATTTCGCGACTTCGCCCATGACTTCGGCATCGTGGAGGAGGCAATAAGCCAGCACGCGCGGGTGGCCCGCTACCGGGAGAGTCTGGAGGTCTACATCATCTCCGCTGGCAACGACGAAAACAACACCAAGGTGCGTGGCGGTCTTATGGATATCAAGATGTTGGTCAATCGCGACCGCGGCCTGGAGCAGTGGAACCCGCGGATGAAAGGGGAATTCCCGCTCCCGCGCCACATCATCCAGGACGAGGTATTCCCCGCCTTCGGCGTGACAGTGCCCAATCTGAAGCGGGATGGTTACTCCTTTGAAGAGTATCTTGATGAAATCATCAACCCGCATCCGGATCTGGTGGCGGTCAGCGTGTACAAACAACGTTCCGGCTTCGACATTGATAGCTGTAGCGCCGAACTGGCGAACGTGTACATCAACGGCGCCTTGATGAGAACCGTATGTCTGGAGTCCACGGACCCGGATCTGGTATTGGAAACACGCACCCGATTACATCTCGACGACCGCGAAAACGTCAATTACCTGCTCGCCATCAAACGGGTCATCGGCATGGCGCCGCTGCCGGACGGTGCTTTCTACCGTGCGTGCTGAGCATCAAAGAGGATGAAAAATGGGAATAGAGATCGAACGAAAATTTCTGGTCAACGACGATGCCTGGCGTTCTCTTGGGCAGGGGATCCGTTACCGGCAAGGTTATCTGTCTACGGTCAAGGAGCGCACCGTACGGGTGCGCACCATCGCCGATAAAGGTTATCTCACCATTAAAGGTGTGAACGCGGGTATCGCCCGTATGGAGTTCGAATACGAGATCCCCTTTGACGATGCCAATACCCTGCTCGACGACCTCTGCGAACGCCCTTTAATTGAGAAGGACCGCTATAAGATCCCTTGCAGCGACCATACCTGGGAAGTTGACGAATTCTTCGGCGACAACACCGGTCTCATCATGGCCGAGGTGGAACTGGAAAGCGAAGACCAGGCCTTCGAGGTACCGGAGTGGATTGGCCAAGAGGTTTCCGACGATCCCCGTTACTTCAACGCGAACCTCATCGCCAACCCCTATCGGAACTGGGGCGGGAAGGAATAGTCGTCTCAAATAGGTTGCTTCCGTGAACGGGCTCTCGCCATGATTATCCTGCTCGAAACCTCGAACGCCTGCTTCTGTTAAGGGTTGTCAGATGCCTGTCCTCAAGCACCAACCTTTCAGTCTACTCAGCACTTCAGCGGGCAGGCGTCTGATAAGACTTAACAGCTGCACTCATTGCAAGCCAGTAGTTGCAGGAATTCTCGCTTCGTGTGGCCGCAATGGGCTGCAGGGCCGACATACCGGCCATTGACCTCAGGCAATCAATACCTCTTCTCAAGCCGATAAAGCGGTCATTGATGGGGCAGGGCGAAGGAGCTTGTTTTCATACGGCCATCAGGTGACAGCAGAGCGTGCCGTAGCGGCCATCGCTGGAAATTGCAGGATAGAGAATCCAGTCAGCACGTAACAAAGTTGGCCAAAAGCATCGCTGACATGCTACTTCTGACACAGGTGACAACGCCGTCACGCGAGAGATAGATTAGGACCGTTGCACAATAAATGGTATTGTATATAATACCATTTAATGAAGCCTGTAAACGTAGTTATTGATACAAACGTGATTGTTGCTGCCCTAAAGTCAAGGCGTGGCGCTTCACACAAGTTACTGATTTCACTACCTAGGGGTATGTATAGGCCCAATATATCAGTACCGTTATTCTTAGAATATGAGTCGGTAGCAAAGAGGACAGGTCTGGTAAGCGGCCTGGAAGAGCAGGATATCAACATAATTCTCGACTATATCCTCATCAAATCCAGTCTTCGGCAAATATTCTATTTATGGAGACCGTATCTCAAGGATCCACAGGATGATCTTGTGTTGGAAGTAGCGGTGGAATCACAGAGTGAATATATCGTTACATTCAATAAGAAAGATTTTGGAGGCATAGAAAGGTTTGGTATTAAGGTAGTAACTCCTCAAGAATTTATGGCAGAGCGAGGAATATTAAAATGAGTACTCTCAGTTTGCGGTTGCCAGATTCATTGCATGAAGAGATAAAGTCTTTGGCAAAGAAAGAAGGTATTTCAATCAATCAGTTTATTTCATCAGCCGTTGCGG
>CBDVCD010000247.1:0-5362 GCA_965372385.1 uncultured Gammaproteobacteria bacterium
CCACGGTAAATCCGTAGCTTGAAACGGCGCAATTAAACACCAAATCGTGTGCGGATTAAACCATCGCTGTTAATTTAAGACTTTGAACAGAAGTATTAATTGTCCTGCTTTTCTACTACCCAGGGCTCCACCAGTGCCAGCGCTTCGGGCAACGCCGCCGGTTTATTGCCGCCCGCCATGGCCATATCGGGTCTTCCACCTCCTTTGCCAGCAACCTTCTCCGCCACCAGCTTGACCAGATCCCCCGCCTTCATCCGGCCGGTCAGATCCTTGGTGACACCGGCTACCAGGGAGACCTTTTCACCGCTCACGGTGGCCAATAGGATCACCGCGGAACCCAGTTTGTTCTTCAGCTGATCCATGGTCTCCCGTAAGGACTTGGGATCGGCCCCTTCAAGATTGGCCGCCAGCACCTTTATCTCGCCGATAGTCACCGCGCTTGACGCCAGGTCGCTACCAGCCGCACTGGCCAGCTTGGCCTTCAACTGCTCCAGCTCCTTCTCCAGTTTACGGTTGCGCTCCAGCAGCTGAACCACCTTCTCCTCAATCTCGTCGCGGGCGGACTTGACCAGCTCTGCCACCCGTTGCACCCGCTCTTCATCAGCCTCCATCCATTCGACGGCACGTTGACCCGTGAGCGCCTCGATACGGCGTACTCCAGCGGCGATGCCAGTCTCGGTAGTGATCTTGCACAGACCGATGTCCCCTACCGCCTTCACGTGGGTGCCACCACAAAGTTCGGTGGAGAAATCACCCATGCGCAGTACCCGCACATCATCGGCATATTTTTCGCCAAACAGGGCCATGGCGCCAGAGACCTTCGCCGCTTCCAGGTCCATTATTTGGGTCTCCACCGGATGGTTACAGCGAATCTGCTCATTCACCAACTGTTCGATCTCCTGCAACTGCTCGCGGGAGATGGGTTCGAAATGGGAGAAGTCAAAACGCAGCCGGTCCGCCTCCACGAGGGAGCCCTTCTGCGCCACATGCTCGCCCAGCACATGACGAAGGGCCGCATGCAACAGGTGGGTTGCGGAGTGATTGAGCGCCGTCGCCTGACGGGTGAAGCTATTGACCTGGGCATTGACCCGGTCACCGACCTTCAATATGCCATCCTCGAGCTTGCCCAAATGGCCAAACACATTACCACCCTGCTTGCGGGTGTCGTCCACCTCGAACAGGCTGCCCTCGCCCTCCAGCACCCCGAGGTCGCCGGCCTGGCCACCCGACTCCGCATAGAATGGTGTACGGTCCAGGATGACCATGCCAGAATCACCCGTCTGAAGCCGTTCCACTGCCTCTCCCTCCCGGTAGAGAGCAACCACGCTGGATTCACTCTCCAGCTGTGCGTAACCGGTAAACTCAGTTTCACCCTCGAAATTCAGACTGACGACCTCATTCGCCCCAAACTGACTTGCCGCGCGGGCACGCTCACGCTGCGCCGCCATGGCCCTTTCGAAACCGGCATGGTCGACCTCCAGGTCACGCTCGCGGGCGATATCCGCCGTCAGATCGACCGGGAAACCATAGGTATCGTAGAGCTTGAACACCGTTTCCCCAGGTATCTCCTTGCCTGCAAGGCCCCCAATCGCCTCTTCGAGGATCTTCATACCCTGTTCCAGGGTCTCGGCGAAACGCTCCTCTTCAAGCCGCAGCACCCGCTCCACCTGGGGACGGGCCTTCTCCAGCTCGGGGTAGGCCTCGCCCATCTGCTGGCAGAGGGTTTCAACCAATCTATAAAAGAAAGGCTCTTTGGTACCGAGCCTATAGCCATGACGGATGGCGCGGCGGATGATGCGCCGTAGCACATAGCCCCGTCCCTCATTGGACGGCATGACCCCGTCCACGATCAAGAAGGCGCAGGAGCGAATATGGTCGGCGATCACCCGCAGGGACTTCTCCGCCAGATTGTCGCAGCCGGTGATATCGGCGGCTGCCCGTATGAGATTGACGAACAGATCGATCTCGTAGTTGCTGTGCACCTGCTGTAACACCGCGGCCAGACGCTCCAGGCCCATACCGGTATCCACGGAGGGCTTGGGCAACTCGCTCATCTTGCCATCAGCATCCCGGTTATACTGCATGAAGACCAGGTTCCAGATTTCGATATACCGATCCCCCTCCTCCTCAGGTGACCCTGGAGGTCCACCCCAGACCTCCTCACCGTGATCGTAAAAGATCTCGGAGCAGGGACCACAGGGACCGGTGTCACCCATGGACCAGAAGTTGTCGCTCTCATATCGCTTACCACCGGGTTTGTCACCAATGCGGGTGAAAAAACCCGGGTCGACACCCACCTCTTTCAGCCAGATATCAGCCGTTTCATCGTCTTCCTCATACACGGTTATCCACAACTTCTCAGGCGGCAGCCCTAGCGTTACGGTTAAAAACTCCCAGGCGTATCTGATCGCATCCCGTTTGAAATAGTCACCAAAGCTGAAATTGCCCAGCATTTCGAAGAAGGTGTGGTGGCGGGCGGTATAGCCCACATTCTCCAGGTCGTTGTGTTTGCCGCCGGCGCGTACACAACACTGGGAGCTGGCCGCGCGGGTGTAGCTGCGCTTGTCCCGACCGAGAAACACGTCCTTGAACTGGACCATACCCGCATTGGTAAACAGCAGTGTCGGATCGTTCATGGGGACGAGAGGGCTGCTGGTCACCACCTCATGGCCATGGTCGGCAAAATAGTCCAGGAAGGCTTGACGAATATCTGCGCTGGTTTTCATGTCTGGCAAAGCGAAATCAACCGAGAAAAACAAGCCAGATAAAATAACAGGAACGCGCAGAAAATGCCCGTTTTCCTTACTCCGGCTTATGCCATTATCGATGCTACGGAAGGTCGTCTGCGAGGCAGAAGGCTTGTGAAGTTAGCCCATCAAGCTGCGTATAAACCTGCGTTGTCGAAGATAACTCACTCGATTAGCTGGTGCTCCGTCAAGGTTGTATTGATGGAGTACTAGCAGTAATCGCCAGATTGATCCGCTTGAGCACTTCGATTGGCTCAGCTGCACCCGTGATTGGACGACCGATGACCAGGTAACTGGCGCCCGCACTGATGGCGTCTTCTGGCGTCATAACCCGGCGCTGATCATCAGCCGCTGCATCCTTTGGCCTGACGCCAGGGGTTACCAATAGAAACGGTTCGCCGATGCGGCCTCTTATCTGCGCCGCCTCCTTGGGTGAGCAGACTACCCCATCCATGCCGGAGCGATTGGCCAATTCGGCCAAGCGGAGGACATTCTCAGCCGGTTCACCCCTGAAACCCACTTCCGCGATATCCTCTGTCGAAAGACTGGTCAAGATGGTTACCGCCACCAGTAGTGGGCGACCTGCACGTTGCTCCAAGCGTTCCCGGGCCGCCTCCATCATGCGTCGTCCGCCTGAGGCGTGCAGATTCATCATCCAGACTCCCAGGTCCGCTGCCGCATCACAGGCTGCCGCAACTGTATTGGGTATGTCGTGAAATTTAAGGTCAAGAAAGATATCGAAATCCTTTTGTGTGAGCCTTTCGATGAAAGCAGGTCCCAAACGGGTAAACATCTCCTTACCGACCTTTAGACGACACAATGTCGGATCTAACCGTTCCACCAGGGCCATCGCCTGTTGCTCATTCGGGAAATCCAGGGCGACAATAACGCGGGAGTTGCTTCCACTCATGGATTTGATCTCCTGATCTTTTTCGATGCTACTTGTTTGACTGACAGGTCAGTCCCTGCACCGGTTTTATGCTACTCCACCGCATGCAGCTGGGACACCGCCAGTGGAGTTTTTTCGCACTAAACCCACACTGCTCACACTGATAATCCGGCTGACTCGACATGAGCCTTTCAACCGCATGCTTGAGTACCTCAAGGGTTTCTCGTGGCTGTTTCTCGTCTTTGTTCAGATTCAGTTTTATCAGTCTTTCCAGCACCTTCAGGTCCGGGTAGTCAGCCAGGTGGGTAAGCGCAAAGTCAACCGCCTGCTCATCACCTTTTTCCTCAATGAGGATATCGGTCAGCGCCAGCATGACGACTGAACCTTGATGGCGCTCATACAGAGATCTGAGGTAATCGGCCAATTCCTTCATCCTGCCCAGTGCGCGATAACAAGCCATGAGGCCCGGCATGATCTCTGGCAGATAGGCAACATCCTGCGCCTCCACCTGTTTATAACTCTTGATCGCCGCTTTATAATCTCCCCCGTTCCACTCCATATTTCCCAACAGAATCGTTGCACGCACACTGTTGTGGTCGGCAGTTTGTGCCTTTTTCACATACTTCTCGGCTGCCTCAAGATTGCTCCCTTTTAATTCACGTTGTGCCAGCTCACAATAGAAATGAGCCGTTTGCATCTGCAAGATCCCATCTCTACCTGGCCCCAGTTTCTCGGCAATCTCCAGACAACGCACCCAATCCTTCTCCTGCTGATAGATTTCCAGCAGATGGGTCAGCGCCTGCTCGTTGTAAAGTTTGGTCTCAGTCAACTCAATGAAAAGGTTTTCCGCCCTGTCGAACAGACCTGCCCGCATATAGTCCACCCCCAATTCCAGCAACGCCTGAGCTCGCTGTTCCCGATCAAGTGCCGGTCTGGCAATCAAATTCTGGTGAATGCGTATCGCCCGTTCCACCTCGCCACGGCGACGAAACAGGTTACCCAAAGCGAGATGTGTCTCCACCGTCTCGCTATCCACCTCCAACATCTTGATGAAAAGATCGATGGCCTTGTCTGGTTGCTCATTCAGCAGATAGTTCAGCCCTTGAAAATAGGCGGGAGAAAAATCCTGGGGCTGTTTCTGTTCACGTTTCGCCATACTGCGCCGTGCCGCTATCCAACCGGACGCGGCAGCCACAGGGATGAGAAGTAACACCAGCTCAAGCATCAGTTGAACCCATGGCTGTTACTGGTCCTTTAGCGGAATTGTGCGAAGGTTTTTGACCTCTTCGCTCACCAGTTTGAAGCTTCTTTTCAACGCGGCATTCTCCCGCTTCAGCGCAACTACCATACCTATTGCCGACAGGATACCAATCACCACGCCAACCCCAAGGGCTACAGTAATGATGAGGGAAAGGGGCAACTCCCGGCTGTCAAAGTAGTAGTTGAAGAGGACGGAATCACTATTGAGGACCGCGAAAACGGCACCCAACATCATGATAATAAGAATGAAAAGAAGTTTTACGATACGCATTGAGCGCCCCATCGATCTCTAACTCAGGGCCCCATTTTCGCCTACTCAACAGCGCTTTTAAACTTTTTTATGTGATTCCGTGAATTATCCTAGAATCTGCAGTTGGACGGGGTAGAGTGTGCGTTTTTGGGGGGGGGCAGGTCGAGGGTCGCTCCTGCACTCCATGTGCTTGCGACACTTGTGCCTCCCTGCACG
>CBDVCD010000248.1:0-5361 GCA_965372385.1 uncultured Gammaproteobacteria bacterium
CGCCGTTATCCTCTTGACAGCAGTGATGTGGGTGCCTTACATCCTCAATCGTCTGTTGGAGCACGGCATTCTTGCCGGGATCTGGGACCCACAAGGCATCACCGATACACGATACCCCTGGGCCAAACGTATGATGAGTGCGCATGAGAATGCGGTAGAAAATCTGGTTGTGTTCGCACCCCTTGCGCTCATGGTTCATCTGACTGGAACCACGACAGAACTGACCGTTCAGGCGGTGATGGTCTATTTTTACGCCCGCCTGGGTCACTTCATCGTCTTCTCTTTTGCTGCGCCGATACTACGAGTGGCGCTGTTTCTGGTCGGCTTTGCCTGCCAGGCCGTGCTGGCGGCAACCCTGCTTGGCTGGTTGTGAGGTCCCGGACATGACGATTGAACAGCAACCCATTACCGGTACTGAGGTAATCACTGATCCAGCATCCCCGACTTCGGCTCTGGTGCAGTTCTACCGAGGATTCAATACACGCAATATCGAACAAGTAGTGCAAAACTGGGAGCGGAGTGACGCTATCGTGATGGACAATCCGCTGGGCGGCATCAAGCGCGGCTGGCGGGAAATCGGCGCGGTGTATCGAAAGCTATTCAATGGCCCTGTCCAGGTCACTGTCGAGTTTTACGACTACAGCATTGTGCAGGATGGTCCGATGTTTTTCGCCGCGGGTCGCGAACGCGGTGAGCTACGCTGTGGAGATCGGCAGCTGAGTTTGGCGATCCGCACCAGCCGTGTCTATCGACGCTCAGACGGCGGTTGGCGGCAGGTGCATCATCACGGCTCCATTGACGATCCTGAACTTCTGGCCGCTTATCAGAATGCCGTGCTTGGGTAAAAAAAGGCTGAATGACGAGTTTGCGCCTTAGGGCCACGGAAAAAAAGATTTGTCCGCAACCCTTACAGATATGATGTTTCTGGAATTCACCATGAGTGAATTCCAGAAACATCAGGTAGTGTGGGCATCGCCCACCTAATACCTCTCAATCTATCCTTTTGATGGTGGGTGTTGATGGTGGGCGGTGCTCACCCTACACTGCAGGATTTTTCCAACGATAGGGTAAATACTTCTCTTAGGAAACTCCCTGCTCCGATTTTTCACTCTCCGGTGCCTCGACCTTTGCCTCTTCCGCACTGGGTATATCCGTTCCCGTTGCAGCCGCCTTACGGGTGCGCCTTCTGGTTTTGCGCTTTGGCTTAGCGACTTTGACCCAATCCCTTTCAAATCGATCCAGCTGCTTTTCCATTGCGCTAAACTTCTTCTGCACAGCTTTTGCCGAATTGAGTGCCAGCTTGGCTGCTTTCAATTCTGCGCGGATCTCCTTGATGGCCTCATTGACAAGACGCAGGGCTTCACGGGCACGTAAAGCCTGGCTCTTAGCTCCCTGTGTGCCCTTTTCCGCGGCCCTCAGGGTAGCCGCGGTCTTTTTGTCACGCTGCAGATTCTGTTTTACCAGGGCCTTATCCAATTGGGCCTGCAGTTTTTCAACGGCTTTCTCACACTGAGTTAATTCCTTTGCATGGACCTTTCCTAATTGCTCTCTTGCCTTGGATATCGCCTGTTCATAATCAAGTGTCGGAGAACTCTCAACCACTGTTTTTCTGATTGCCTTTTTTACTGCTCTGGCAGTTGATTTCCTTGCTGTCTTTTTTGTTGCTTTCTTCGCCACAGCTCTTCTTGTCCTTAACGTCTTAACAACAGACTTTTTTGCGGCCTTCTTTCTTGTCCCTTTTGTAACTCTCTTCTTTCTTACCATTTCAAGTTCCCCAGTCATGTTATCAGGTTAAGTAATACTTGATTACCCGATGCGTATAATGCCAAACACAGATTGAAATCACTAGTGTTCTATCGATCAAAAGTTGAATTTTAATCACTGAATCTCCATATAAGCCAAATAATAGGGCCACAACCGGATACAGATAATCGTAAGTTATAAGGTTTCCGGAATCATTCATGGTGAACGACAGAAATGATACCCTGAGTTCACTGATCAATCTGACTTACTGTCCCCACAGGCATCGATGATGATATTCGACAACACGGCGCAAACGGTACAAGACCCGCGGAACGATGGCCGTCTGCTACGCCGATCGTTCATTATTGCGGCATCCTTCACCGTTGTTTTATGGCTCATCAAATCAGCCGAGCTGATTTTTTCTCTCGACCTGGTGCAATACGGGGTCTATCCGCGGTCACTGAGTGGACTGAAGGGTATATTTTTAGCCCCCTTGATCCACGGTTCACTTTCTCATCTGTTTGCCAATACTGCCCCTATTATCATTCTTGGATCGACTCTCTTATATAGTTATTCGAAATCCGCAAAAATCGTTCTTCCTATCCTATATTTGGGTTCGGGTTTGGGGGTCTGGTTATTTGCCCGCGGTGCCTATCACATCGGGGCCAGCGGCCTAACCTTCGGCATGATGTTTTTTGTATTCACCATTGGTGTCTTACGCTGGGATAGAAAAGCCATTGCATTTTCACTCATGGTATTTTTTCTCTACGGCGGCATGATCTGGGGGGTATTCCCGAGTACACCAGACATTTCCTTCGAGTCCCATCTCTCTGGCGCCGCGCTAGGCGTTGTCCTGGCCATCCTGTTGAAAAACCACGATCCCGCCCCTCCGGAAAAACACTACAGCTGGGAAGATGCACCAGATGACGAGGATTTTGAATTCGGGCAGCCCGATGATGAATCCGATATCAGGGATTAAAACAGCCATCAAATATATCCATTTTTCACGACGATATACCTGCATTCATTCGTAGCTACCCATGGTAAAATCCACCAATCTTTCACCATAGGCCATTCGCATCATGCCAGATAATGAAGATTTCGCATCACTGTTCAATGATTTCGAGAAGAAACAGTCAGCAACCCATACACAAGAACCCAAGATCGGTGACAAGGTCAGGGGCAAGGTCATATCCATCCAGGGTGAAAATATCTTTATCGACCTCGGATCAAAAACCGAGGGTATCGTGGAAGCAGAGGAGTTGACCGGCGAAGATGGCAGCCTGACCGTGGGCATAGGTGACTCGATCGAAATCGTTGTCAGCGGGAAAGACGAAAATACCGGTACCCTGTTGCTCGGCACACAACATGCGCGCCGCATACACGGGAGTGAGGGTCTTCGACAGGCCTTCGAGGAGCAACTGCCAGTGGAAGGGCATGTAACCGGAACCACCAAGGGTGGCCTGGAGGTGGAGATGTCTGGGGTGCGCGCCTTCTGTCCCGCCTCACAGATTGATATCAGCTATGTGGAAGAGCTGGAGGAATTCGTCGGGCAGCGACTGGCATTTCGTATCACCAAATACGAAGGTGGCAGACATACCAATCTGGTCGTCTCGCGCCGTGCCTTGCTGGAAGAGGAGCAACGCACACTTGCCGTGGAGACCCGCGCTCACCTGGAGGTTGGTGCGGTAATGAAAGGCAAGGTTAGCTCGCTCAAGGAGTTCGGTGCCTTCATCGATCTGGGCGGTATCGAAGGAATGGTGCATATCAGCCAGCTTGCCTTTGGCCGGGTAGAACACCCGAAGGATATTTTAACCGTCGGCCAACAGGTAGAGGTATCCGTACTGAGTATTGAGAAGACGGACAACCCCAGACACCCGGAGAGAATCGCCTTATCCATCCGCGCCCTGGAAAAGGATCCCTGGCAGGATGTGCCGATACAATTCCCGGTGGGCAGCCTGGTTACAGGAACCGTCAGCCGGATTCAGCCCTTCGGTGCATTCATCGAGCTTGTTCCAGGTGTCGACGGCCTGGTGCATATCAGCGAAATGGGCGCCGGGCGCCGCATCAATCATCCTCAAGAGGTGGTCAGCGTTGGCGACCAGGTTAAGGCAACCGTACTCAGCGTGGATATGGAGAAGCAGCGCATCGGGCTCTCTTTGAACAGCGAACGGCAGCAGGAGGAAAGTGTTAATCCTAACCTTATCGAGGATTATACAAAGCCCAAACAGGGCTTCGGCACGCTCGGCGATCTACTGAAAGAGAGCATGAAAAAGCAAAAATAGCAGCGGTCATGGATCGACAGGTCTATAACGATGGCATGGGCGGCAGCGATAAGAGCTGATAAAGCTCAACGATATGACGGGTATTCGCGGCAAAGTCTCCCCGACCGATGCGGGAAGCCGACCGAACTTGCAGGAAAGCACCCTCTTCGACGGGTTCCAGCCACACCTCGATATCGTCCTTAAAACCCAGTAACGGTGTCACCACCACGGCGTGCAGAACACCATCCTGCTGTTTGACATCCTGCCAATGCAGTCGACCCATCGCACTTGTGATTGCGGAAAGGGCCTGTATCTCGGTCATCCTGAGCAGTATTGGACGCAGTTCCGGCCGTTCATGATCGACACGGGTCTCTGCAACATGGGTGGTGAAATAGAGTTTAAGGCGCTGTAACGGGCCAGGCGTATCCCAGAGTGGTGGCCGATTTGCAATCAATGCCCCGATAACAAGCAGGAGCGGAATCAGCAGCACGAGCAACAACCACCTCATATTAGAGCTCCATTATCCTGCATTATCTGGCAGCGTTTTTCTGCTAATCCACCAGCTGATCGACATGGCGGTAACCGCGCCAACAAAGGCCAAAAACGCGTCTTTCTGGGCATCCCATTCATCGCCCTGGGTACCCAGATAGGCAGCACCCAGTTCGGGACTGACGATCATCGCGGTGATCCCTTCCAGGAGTTCATAAAACGCACTGAAGGAGAGGATACCGCAGACCGCCAACAGATAGGACCAGGACCTTTTTACCCCGGACCTGCACAGGAGTATTTCACGAAAAGGATAGGCGATAAGCAAGCCAAAAGAGAAATGCACCAGACGGTCATAATGGTTACGGTCAAAACCCAGCCATTCCTGCAACCAAAAACCCACTGGGGTTTCGGAATAGGTATAATGCGCTCCGATCAGGTGCAGACTGAGAAAGAGTGTAAACAGCGCATAGGAAAGATTGGAGAAGGAAAAATAGCGATAGGTAAACACCAGCAAGGCGGCATAGACAAATACCAGCAGATTTTCCAGCAGCCAGTCTCTCGGATAGAGCGGATCGATCGCGGTTATGATCCACAATACCACCAGCCATAGCACGAGTCCCTGCAAAAGGTAGTTAGCGCGAAATGGCCTTGTCATCCAATACCCAGCCTGTTCAGTTGATCAATAATCTTTCCGAAATCTTTGTTGCCATGCTTTCATCAGCTGGTGCATTGCCTCAGTCAGAAAGGATTACCCTCGCTCCAATTGGGCAATAGAGTACATTGTTACAGCTAGTGGTAAATCTTGCTAGAGACCTAACCCGAGAGACTGCAACTTTACAGACACGCATGATCTGAATACTCTGGC
>CBDVCD010000249.1:0-5345 GCA_965372385.1 uncultured Gammaproteobacteria bacterium
GACCCTCGTTTTTTCCCTGATAGAATTCGTGGTCTATACCCCGTGAACGGTTACTTAATAAAGTAATTATGCGGAGATACGATATATCTGACAAGGGTATCTCCTAGCTATATTTAGAATCATTTTGATATATATTCCGCTCTATAACGAATTATTTTCCTATCTCATCGGTATCCGTGCTGGGTGGATACACAAGGTACTGATGAATTTGCCCGCACTGAAAGGTGGAGACTGACTCGACAGAGCAATCCCCGTGGTGTTGGGGATTTCGAGGCTCTGAGTCCATCAATACAAACTTGTTGGACCACTAATAACCCTGGGGAGAAAACCTGATCAGATAATAACCAGTAAGGCGCACTATTTTTCATCTTCGTTTGAACGATCAATAGCGCCTCTCGAAATGCGCCATGAAAAACTGAGGAAAGTTGCGATCCTGTGTCCGCAAGAGGTTAAGGCATGACAGATCGCACTAACCCTCCCCATATCGGAAACAAAAAAATCAATCAGGGAGAGATAGCCACAATGTCCCAAAAATCGAGTATTGCAATCATCGGTATGGGTTGTGTCTACCCCGGTGCGTTATCACCAGAGGCGCTGTGGGAAAACATTCTGGCGGGCAGACGCTATTTCAGAATCTCTCCCGACGAACGCCTGCCAAATCAATACTATTTCGACCCTGATCCTGAGGTTCTGGGCAAGACCTACTGCAACCGGATGGCGGTGATCGACGGCTGGTCGTTCGATCCGACTGAGTGGAAGATACCACCGATCACCTACAACCAGAGCGAGATCGTTCATTGGTTGTCACTGCACACCGCCGCCGAAGCATTGAAAGCGTCAGAGATCGATTTCGACGAGACCGATAAGCGTCGGGTTGGCGTGGTATTGGGCAACAGTGGCATCGGTGAATTCCACCGCAGTTACCTGCTGCGTAACCGCTGGCCCTTCGTGGAACGGGCAGTGCGGCGAGCTGTTGAAAAGACCTACTCCGGAAAGGATTCCGATGCTCTGGTCGAGGCCATCCGTTACTACTATGAAAGCCCATTCCCCGAGCTGAGGGAAGATCACCTCTCCGGCAACATGGCCAACGTCATTGCCGGACGTATCGCCAACTACTATGACTTCAGATCAGCCTCCTATACGGTGGACGGGGCCTGCGCCTCCTCTTTGCTGGCCGTCATCAATGCCTGCGGTCACCTCGAGTGCGGCGATATGGATGTTGCCCTGGCGGGTGGCGTCGACATCAGTCTCGACCCACTCGAGATGGTTGGCTTCGCCAAGACTCAGGCCCTGGCCATGGAGGATATCCGGCCCTATGACGACCGGGCACAAGGGATCCAGACGGGTGAAGGTTGCGGTATGGTCGTGCTCAGCACGGAGGCATACGCAAGGCAACATGGCTACCACATCCATGCCCTCATCAAAGGCTGGGGCATATCGTCGGACGGTAGCGGCGGCATCACCCAACCCAAAGTGGAGGGACAAAAGTACGCCATCGAAAAGACCTACCAGAAGGCCGGCTATGATATCTCGACGGTGGGTTACATCGAGGGACACGGCACCGGCACTCTAGTAGGAGATCCGGTAGAGATCAAGGCGCTGATGGAAGTCCAGGCCGAGGCAAAGAGTGAAAACACCTGCTATATCGGCAGTATCAAGGCCAATATCGGAAACACCAAGGCGGCCGCCGGGGTCGCGGCGTTGATCAAGGCAACCATGGCCCTTGAGCGTAAAATCCTCCCACCCCATATAAACTGGCATACGCCCAATCCCGCTTTCGGCACCCCGCTCTCCACCCTACGTCCCAGCGAGGGTGGCCCATGGGAGAGCAGCGCCCCAAGACGCGCATCGGTCAGCGCCTTCGGGTTTGGGGGGGCCAATACCCATATCACCCTGGAAGAGGTGGAACCCGAAAAAACCGCAAAGGCCTCGGAGCTTGAACTGATCGGCTCCTACCAGGAGTCTGAACTGATCTTTCTTTCCGCCAGAAGCCCAAGAGAGCTGAAGGAGAAGGCCGAAAGACTCTTGCCGGTCGCCCGGCGGATGTGCCAGGCGGAGCTGATCGATCTCTCCGCGGCCCTGGCCAAAGAGGAACAACAAGGCAAGCACCGCGCGGCGATCATCAGTGAGACGCCATGGCAGCTCGCGGATCAGCTGGACAGGCTGGTCAGCCGGCTGTCGGAAGGACTCACGCTCGATGAGATACACGCCCCCCAGAGCGGCATCTTTACCGCGCAGGCCAGAGACAAACCGAAGCTGGCCGCCCTCTTCCCGGGACAGGGTAGCCAGCGGCTCAACATGGCTGAACATCTGCTGAAACGCTTCGATTCTGCCAGAGAGCTGTTTCACGACTTTGACCTACGCATGCTCCAGCTGACCGGCGAATCGTTCCAGAAACGCCAGTTTCGGGACCTGCTGGGAGCCGATGATGCGACCCGGAAGCAGTGGACAGAGGCGTTACACGACACCCTATTCCAGCAACCAGCCATCGTCGCCACCTAAATGGCCATCCTGCAGCTGCTCAAACACTTGGGCCTGGAACCGAGCTATGCGACCGGACATAGCCTGGGTGAAATCAGCGCCCTCGCGGCAGGCGGCGCGCTGAAGCCGCAAGATGCATTTCACCTGGCCGTCGTGCGGGCCCAGGCGATGAACCAGGTCGCCGGCAAGGGCACCGGCGGCATGGCGGCGATTGGGACGGATGCCGAATCCTTGCAGGGCTTGCTGGACAAACACGACTTCAAACTGGTTATCTCCAACTATAACGCCACCCACCAGAATGTGGTTTCCGGCCTCAGCGCCGAGATCGACCGTGCCCTGGCTATTTGTGACAAGGAAAATATCTGGGCGCGCAGGCTACCGGTCTCTCACGCATTCCACTCGCAAGCCGTGGCGGCCGCCGCGGAAACCCTGCGGGAGAGATTGGATCAGATACCCATGGCCAGCCTGCAAGGCGCGGCCGTCTATTCGACTTCCACCGCCAGCCTGCTGTGGGCCGATACCGATCTGAGAGAGCTGCTGGCCGAGCAGATCGTCCAGCCGGTGCGCTTTCGCGAAGTGATCCAGGAGATCGCTGGCGAGCAGCCTGACCTCTGGATCGAGATCGGTCCCGGGCAGGTACTGTCCGGTCTGACGCGGGATATTCTGGGAGCGGGCAAACTCGAGATCTACTCCACCGATCTTGCCCAGGAGGATGGCATCCTGCTGCTGAACCGTCTCCTGGCCAGGACGTTTGTTTTGGGTTTTCCGGTAAACACCAAGCGCCTGTTTGACGGTCGCTTCCACCGGGAATTCGACCCCTACAACTACAATCCTCTTTTGCTTGTCAATCCCTGCGAGCGGCCGGTCAGTCCAATTGAAACACCTTTGTCCCTGTCGGCGGGTGGGCTTTCCGGAGAACTGATACCCGAGAGTGCCTCTGAACCCACTTTCGCCAGCTACCTGACCCAGCGCAGTGGTTTTCTCAGGCAGGTGATCGATCTGGATTACCGGAGTTGGCCGGTAACGACGCCAGCCCAAGCGGTGGAGGAGAGGCCCGCCCCCCTCAATCCCGTTGCCGCTGAATTAGATGACGAGGCGCAGACCGAGGCAACGGATGAATCCATGATCGACTTCGTGATCGACTGGATCGCGGAGCGCACCGGTTACCCCCGGGAGTTCGTCACGCCGGATAAGAAGCTGCGCGACGATCTCAACCTGGATTCCATCAAGGCGGGCGAGCTGGCCCTGATGCTCAGCAAGAAGATGGGCCGTGAGCTGCCATTCGATCTTGGTGTGGTTGCCAACGCCTCCATCGAATACCTGGTGAACAGTGTGTCGGAGTTCGAAGGACAACGTATCGCCATGGATGACAGTCTGGCAAACAACTGGGTGAAATCCTTCGGCATCGAACGCTTGCCGGCCCCCATCGAGATCGAAGAGCAGGTCGATCTGGCGGGCGATGGCGTCATGTATGTGATCAGCCAGGAAGCATCCTGCCCCCGTGGCAAGGCCCTGCTGGAAGCCCTGACGGCAAACGCAGTGGACGCACAGCAGCTCTCTCTGGATCAGGCCGTAAACGAACCGTTGGACGACAACCTTGCCGGTGTCGTGCTGATCCTGCAAGAAGAACCGCAGACCTTTTTTGACCTCCAGCCGAGCCAATTCAAGTCCCGGGTGGAGGGGTTTGCCACCGCCCTGTTCCAACTGATGCGGAAGCTGTTGCCCGCGATGGACGAACGCGAAGACTTCCGTTTTCTCATCATCCGGCCGAAAGGTATGGAGGACGTGGGCAGTGATGTGGATGGTGCGGCGGGTTTCCTAAAGACGATCTCCCTCGAATTCGAAAAGCCCGGCTTCAACTGGAAATGGCTCGCCCTGCCCGCTGGCTGGGAGCCCGCCGAGCTTGCCGAATGCGCATTAACAGAGCTTCGCCATCTCGGTGAACGCATCGAATATCACTATACCGAAACGGGTGAACGCCTCTCCCCCACCGCCGTGCAACTCGCCGGTTCGAAGCAAAAGGCGCCAAGGCTCGGCGGGCTGGACACCCTGCTCGTCTCGGGCGGCGGCAAAGGCATCACTTTTGAGATGGCCTTCGCGCTGGCGCAGAAGGCCGGCGTCAAACTGGGTCTGTTGGGCTCTTCCCCACTGCCTGCTGATGACGATACCGAGAGTGAGCTGGCCAACAACCTCAAACGCCTACATGGCAAAGGCATACGCCATCTCTATGTGCAGGTGGATGTCACCCGGCATGGTGCGGTGCAGGACGTGGTCCGTCTGATCGAACGCAAGCTGGGCAGAGTCAGCGCCATTCTGCACGGGGCCGGCATCTCCCGCTTCTCCGAGTTCCGGGAGATGAAGCAGGAGAGCTATCTCCAGTGCATCAGGGTGAAGGCGACCGGCCTGTACAATCTGCTCGCCGCGGTTCCGCCCAAGCGCCTCAAGGCATTGCATGTCATCTCCTCGGTACTGGGCAGAACCGGCATGTTCCGCCAGGCCGACTATACCTTCGCCAACGCCTGGCTGGACGCCGCCACCCTGGCTGTTACATGCACTTATCCCAAGCTGCACGGCTTTTCGCTGGGCTACAGTGTCTGGGAGGAGACCGGCATAGGCGCCAAGTCCGGATCGCTGAAGATGCTGCGGAAGGTGGGGGTAACGCCCGTCTCCATTGCCCAGGGCATCGAAGCCTATCTCAACCTGGCCAGCCAACAACAGCCCTACGCCACCTATGTCTGCACCGGCCGGTTGAATCCCGACGTGGAGCGGCGCCTGATGCCGACCCTCAAACTGCCAGCATGGCGTTACTTCAGACCTCCCCAAACATCCTCCCATCCTCTGCCTTAAGCGCCTGCTTTCCATGG
>CBDVCD010000250.1:0-5309 GCA_965372385.1 uncultured Gammaproteobacteria bacterium
TATGCAGGCCGGTCTTATAACCCATCGTCTTCACCTGTTGGATGGCGGAGGGCAGGGCCCGCTGCAGGGTCGGTTCACCGCCACTGAAAACCACCGCGTCCAGCAAACCACGGCGTTGCTGCAGAAACTCGATGAACTCGCTCCAGGGGATCATGGCCTTACCCCGGCGCGGGATCAGTTCACTGTTATGGCAGTAACGGCAACGCCAGGGGCAGCCCTGGCAGAAGACCACCGTGGAGAGTTCACCCGGATAATCGAGGGTGGTCATCGGGGTGAAACCGCCTACCTGTAATTCGAGAGGTTGTGACATTTGTTTGACGTTGCTTGATGGGTGTTATGCCGCAATACCTTCAACGGTCAGATGTTGCACGTCAGTCCGCTGGCTAAAAGGTGACTTTCCCTTTTTCGCCTTTAAGCATAGGGTCTTACCTTCAATACCTGATTTAATAACCGAAAGTGCTTGTCCAGCATATAGACTTTACAACTGTTTTGCTTGGCATTTTGAGCAATGATTAAATCTGGTATACCGATGCCGTTTGCACCGCCTTTCAAACACTTCACTTGATATCTCATTGGAGTACCTGAAATCCGAAGCTTGAGTTTGTAAAATCTCCCTGTATTCAAAAAGATGTTCCCAATCCTGTGGTTGCCCTAACCAATTTATATCGGTGGCCCCTTTAACCGGCCACTTTACCCAAGATTTTTTCTCATACTCTGCCTCATTGCTGAAGACTATTACTGTTATCCGTATTATCAATTTTTAGTATCCAGATTTGTCTGCTAGCTTTATTCATTGTAAGGAAATCAGTATCTCTCACGGCGATAGTTGCCGGCCTTGTACCTGTTAGCCGTAGCCTGTAGTCGAGAGGTCACTGACTCCTGGAACGATAGAGGAATCGGCTTTTGCAAGCCACGCTATTCATCAACCTGCTGTAAATGCTGACATATCAATAATCAGGAGGCATAGATGCGTAACTTCTATTTCGCTCTTCTCTTGCTGTTCACGGGACCAACAATGGGAGCAACACCCGGAACCGATGGCTTGGGTCTGCCACCCGTTCCTATACCCCAGACCAATCCACAGTCCGATGCAAAGATCGCACTGGGAGACCAGTTGTTTCATGAAACCCGCTTCAGTAGCACCGGTGAGGTTTCCTGCTCCACCTGTCACGATGCAAAAAAGGCGTTCACCGACAGCCCCTTGGTGACTTCCGAAGGTATTCGAAAACTGCGTGGCACTCGCAACGCCCCAACCGTGATCAATGCGGCCTACAATGCGACCCAGTTCTGGGATGGTCGCTCTCCGGATCTGGAAGATCAGGCGCAACACCCTTTCGTGAATCCCTTGGAGATGGGGCTGCCGGATCATGAGCCGATCCTAGAGATCGTAAGCTCCGATCCGGAATATATTAACGCCTTCAGAGATGTCTTCGGCATTGAGCCGGCGGAGATCACCATGCAGCAGGTCACGCAGGCCATTGCCGCCTTCGAACGCACGGTGGTAGAGGGGAACTCATCCTTCGATCGCTGGTACTTCGGTGGTCAAAAGGATGCCATGAGCGAATCTGCCATGCGGGGTTTTCAGGTGTTCCTGCGTGAAGGTCGTTGTGTCTCCTGCCACACCATCGAACAGGATCACGCCCTGTTCATCGATCACCACTTCCACAACATCGGTGTGGGTATTAACGATATCCAGGAGAAGTTGGCCTCCCTGGCCAAGGTCTTCCTTAAAGCCAAGGCTGAAGGTGCGGACGTGGACAAGACTGTGTTGGCGGATAAAAACGTCTCCCATCTTGGCCGTTTTGCGGTGGATGAGCAGTTGAGTTCCATGGGCGCCTTCAAAACCCCGACCCTGCGCAACATCGCGCTTACCGCCCCCTATATGCACGACGGCAGTTTGGCGACCCTGCGAGATGTGGTGGTTCACTACAACAACGGTGGGGTCAGTAAAGCGGGAGACCCGACCAATCCCTTCCTCAGCGGTGGCATCCGGTCCCTCGATCTCAGCGAACAACAGATTGACGACCTGGTGGCCTTCATGGAGGCACTGACCAGCGAGCGTTTTGTCGCACCGGCCGGCGCCTCGAACACCTTCAACACCGCTGTACCGAGCATGCCTGATCGATTGGCCACAATCCAGGGAGAATAGCCATGACCACACGCAGAAACTTTCTCAAGGCCGGGGCCAGCACGATGATCGCCGGCGTGATACCGGTTAGCATGGTACGACTGGCCTTTGCCGAGCCGGAACAGAACTTCACCTTTGCCTATATTTCGGATTCCCACATCCAGCACATCAAGGGCAATCGTTTCGTACGCAACTGGGATCAGGGACTGATCCGGGCCGTGGCGGAGACCAATCTGCTGGAACCGAAACCCGATTTCGTGCTTTATGGTGGTGACCTGGCCCAGCTGGCAACCAGGGAAGAGCTGGATCACGGTGCGGAGATCCTCTCCGGGCTGCGCTTCAAGACCCACATGGTGATGGGTGAGCACGACTACTACCTGGATCTGGGCGAGTACTGGAGCCAGCTGTTCGGCGACCACTACTACAGCTTCGATCACAAAGGGGTCCATTTCATAGTACTCAACAGCATCCTGACCTACGATGACTGGACCCACAACCGCTGGGAGAGTGGCGAGCGCCGCATGGCAGAAATGGCGGGCCTGGACAATCCCAACGGTTCCCCCTTCATGGTGGGAGAAAAACAACGGGAGTGGCTGAAGCAAGACCTTGCCGCTGTTTCGAGGGATACTCCCCTGGTAGTGCTGTCCCACTCGCCGCTGCAGAAGATCTACAAGGGTTGGAACTTCTGGACCGAGGACGCGGAGCAGGTGCAGAAGCTGTTGCAGCCCTTCCGGCAAGTGAATGTGATCTACGGCCATGTGCATCAGATCCAGTACAACCAGATCGGCAATATCGCCTTCAACTCGGTGATGGCCACCGCCTGGCCCTGGCCCTATCCACAGAGCTATGCTCAGGCGGAGAGCCATCTGCCCGTTTTGACGGTGCCGATGAATCGGGCGGACCCCTTCGACGAACGGGATGCCACCGGCTGGCAACTGATCGATCTTCATTCCGGTCGGGTAGATCTGGCCTACAACCTCTACGCCAATCAGAATCGTGTGGTGGCCTTCAACGAGCATATCGGACGCCCTGAGGATAAGCTGTTCCAGGATCCAGCAAATCGCATCGCCCCGCAAACCCACTATTGAGGGCGAAGGAGCAAATGAAATGAAAAGGTTAATCTTATGCGGTGTCTTGTGTATGGGCGGTGGATTTGCCAGTGCGGATGAATTCAGCCAGACCGAGGTCGATCGCTGGATGCAGCAGTTCGAACAGGTCGCCCAGGAAGGCCGTCGCTTATGGACCAGTCCGGAACTTGGTAACAATGGCGTGGTGTGCGCCCAATGCCATCCCAATGCCGCCAATACCCACCCGGAGACCTATCCCAAGTTTCAGAAACAACTCGGCCGGGTTGCCGAGATCTGGGAGATGATCAATTGGTGCATCCGCAACCCGCTGGAAGGCAAGGACCTGGCGGCGAACGATCCCGCGATGATCGCCATCCAGGCCTATGTCGCCAAAGAGCGGCGGGGGGTCGCACTGGCGCCAGGCCAGCACTGATCCATTCAACCTAGAATCCTCAGTTGAACACCGTGAAGGTTGCGCTTGTGGTGGTGCAGGGCAAGGCACAACGACGCGGAATAGTTATTCTATTGCAAGGAGTTGTAACACAGCCATGCGCCGCCACAAGCGTGCCATTCGCGGTGTAGCGTTGCTCACCCAATAGGTGAAACCGTTCAATGCTGATAAAGCTTATGTTTTCAAAACGATTAGTGCAGTACATAGCGGTCAACTGAGGAATCTAGGTTCAACAGGCACATGGGTTGTGTGAGATGCAGAGTTTTTCTCGCTTAGTGTGTGGCAAGGCTTGCCAAGAAATCAGCAAGGCCTTTACTCATGATAGACCAGGGTTTGAAGTCGCTACAGCCTGAAGATTCGTAAACCGTGGTCTGTCTGTTATCGATTTGATAATTGGCAAGAAAATGCCTGGTCTGGATTCGCATGCAGCCATTGTGCGGTGGTGAATTGCATAGTCACTCTTACCTGTTCCAGATATCTGGATGGTTCGAACATATCAAATCTTTGTCCGACGATTTCATTGGATGGTGAAAACTACGTTCTGTTAACCCACCAGATGACGAATATTCCTGTAAATTGGTTATTTGCCAAATTTCCCTTTTGTTTTAATCAACCCTGTTTTGACTACATGATCCTTTTTTGTTCTAAATAACACCACGTATTCGCCTCTCCACACCTGCTTACCTCTTTCATTGGTACCGTCCCATACCACTTGAATATCAGTTCCTTTTTTAAGTATTCCATCCTGTACATCACGTAGGGTTTTACGGCGGGATAGTGGCCGTTGAAAGTATGTGTTTCTGTAGATGGATATATCCATTTCTATATCCTCCAGTAAATCAAACATGATGGTCGTTATTCTTTCAAATGGGTTTGGACTAATGCGAACATTAGTAATTGATGGCAAGAAACGAATATAAATTTTGATATAGTTTATGTCAGTACCATCGCTGGTACAGCTTGCATCGGGAAAATAGGCTCTAAACTCTGTTTCCCCTGCTTCCAGGTTTATCGGATTATATTCAACTTCTACAACCCCATTCTCATTTGTCTCAGCCATTATGATCACCTCTTCGTGAACGTCGTCCCCGAAGCATGTAAGTTTAATGACTTGATTGCTGACTGGCTGTAGCGATCCATCATTGGAATACAGCTTTGCCCGTAATGTCACAATCTCTCTGTGGATGCCACCAAAAATAAAGGTACTACCCCTGTTGCAATGCTCCTCCCCGTTATAATCAACACAAAAAGAGCCGATATAATCACTGTCCAGTGACTTATTGATCTCAACAGGCACAGGTACAGCAAAGCAATGTCCACAAGTATCATAGCCTTGGCTTACAGCCTGCTTTAACGACATAAAGGTGACTTTATTCTCCTCCTTCATCATTCGAAGGCAGTAGCAATCAAGTTTATGTGTCTCTTTTGATTTTACGTTTCCAATAAGAATCGCTGTATTATCCATAGCTCCCTTCCTTTTGTGTCATTTAATTAATGGCATCCGCGAATATTCAACCATTTTTATGCAGTCACAGTAGGAACACCGGTTGCCCGGCGTCCCCCGTACAGATCCCCGCATGAAGTTTTTCCTCACGGGGCTCCTCGATTGTACTCGCTTTCGCAATCAGTAATGTAATTCTGGGGACGCAATACTTAATTGATC
>CBDVCD010000251.1:0-5287 GCA_965372385.1 uncultured Gammaproteobacteria bacterium
TGACCCTCGTTTTTTCCCTGATAGAATTCGTGGTCTATACCCCGTGAACGGTTACTCCCGCCAGTGGTCCAGCCGGAGCTTCTTAGCCTTAAGCGTGTCGAGCAGCTTCCTTGAAACTTTTTTCACCTCGGCCTCTTTCTTGGCGGTTAGCTCCGGCTTACGCAGCAGATCATAAATCGCCAGAGATTCCTCGTCCAAACCTTCGCGCATGGCGCGATCCAACTCTGGTGTCAGTTCATCCTCAAGAAAATCATTGAGATCATCAAAGGCCTTCTGCACCGCCTGTTTATTCTTTCCGGCGTTGTACTCCTCGATGATCTTTTTGTACTTGTCGTAAAACTCCAGCCGAATCGGATTCTGTTGCACCATCTGTTGCAGGATCTGCTCAATGGTCGCCTGCAGATCAAACACCACGGCATTCTTGTTATTCGACTTGGCAAAGGCCGCGCGCAACTTGTCGAAGTCGAGATTGCTCAGATCCACATAATCCGTATCACGCACCTCATCGCTCACCAGGCTGACACTCATGTTCACTTCCTGCTGCAAGCGCCGCATCACTGCGGAAATATCCACCGAAGCCGTCTTCTGGTTGAGCTGGCCGTAGATCGCCTCAATGGCGTTGTGCTGTCGGGTAAAGGGGCGCACCTGCTCTTCCGGGTAGAGGGCCTTGTATTTGCGGAACACATCACGCGCCGCTACCTCGAAATGGGTGCGGGTGGTCTCGTTCAGACAGACCGCATTGGTCGCCTCCTTCAGTTTGGCCAGCTTGCCCATGGCACTGTCTGCATGGATCAGGGCATCCAGATCAAACTGCACCTCCTGCAGAAACTCCTGTACCACCCGGATGGCTTCCTCCAATTCCACCGCCATCTCTTCCAACATTTCCACCGGATTCGCAGCAGGCTCGTCGTCCCCCATATTACCATCACCTTTCCTCTTGCCGCCCTCGCCATACACCGAATAGGCTTTCTCCAACTGCTTGTAGACATTGCCGAAATCCACAATCAGGCCGTTCTCCTTCTCATCGTCATAGACCCGGTTGGCGCGGGCGATGGTCTGCATCAGGGTGTGGCCCTTGATGGGTTTGTCGAGATAGACCGTATAGACACAGGGCGCATCGAAGCCGGTGATCCACATAGCGCAGACGAAGGCCAGGCGAAACGGGTTGTCGTCCTGCTTGAACTCCTTCTCCAGATCACGCCTAGCCATTTTTTCGCGGTGCGGCTCGATCTCCAGCCCCAGCTTGGCGAACTTCCTCACCTCATTCTGTTCCGAGCTGACCACCACGCAGACCTCCGTCTCCCGCACCCGCTGCAAGTGACGCTGTAGTTTCAAGGCTTGCTGTTCATCCTCCGCATCCTCAATGCGCTGTTCCAGTTCCGCCATGTACTGCGGCCAGTAGTGCATGGTCAGGTCATACATGCGCACCGCCGTGGGCTTGTCCAGCGCCACGAACATGGCCTTGCCCTGATAACCCCGCTCATTGAAGTGCCAGACCAGATCCCGGGCGAAGGCATCCAGCCGGTCATCGGAGGTCAGAATGGGGTAATCGCGTTTGAACTCCCGCTCCAGCTTGCGGCGTTGATCATCGTCCAGATCCTCATTGTTGATGATCTCCGCCATGCGTTCATCCAGATCAGGATTGTCGATAGCCAGCTTCTCGCCACGATTGAGATAACGCAGTGGCAGGGTCGCGCCGTCATCGATGGCGCGCTTGAAGTCATACACCGACACATAATCACCGAAGATCTGCTCGGTCAGATGCTTCTCCTCGTCGATAATCGGGGTGCCGGTAAAACCCAGATAGGCCGCATTGGGGATACCGTTAAAGCGCATATTGCGTGCAAAAGTGCCGCCCTGGGTGCGGTGCGCCTCATCGGAGATAACGATGATGTTGTCACGCTCGGTGATCAGCGGGTATTCGCGCTCCTTCTTCGGGTCGATGGAAAACTTATGGATCAGGGTGAACACATAGCGGTGGTTCTCCATCAGCAGTTCACGCAGATGGGCGCGGCTTTTGGCGCGGATATTCTTCTCCGTCACCGCCCCCACACCGGTAAAGGTGTCGTACAACTGGTTTTCCAGCTCAGATCGATCCACCACCATTAAAAAGGTGACGCCACCCCCATATTTGCGCAGAATCTTCTGACACATAAACACCATGGAGTAGGATTTGCCCGAACCCTGGGTATGCCAGAACACCCCCAGTTTCTGCTTCAGATCCTGCACATTGCGGGCACGCTCCACCACCTTGTTGACGCCGATATACTGGTGGTTCTTTGCCATCAGCTTCACCACCCGGTCACCACTGCCATCAAACAGCAAAAAGTTCTCCAGAATATCCAGCAGACGCGTCTTGTCGCAGGTGCCGCGCAACAAGGTATCCAGGCTCACTATGCCCTCGTCATCCTCGCCGATGCGTTTCCACTCCAGAAAGAACTTGTAGGGGCTGGTGACCGTGCCCACCCGCGCATCGGTGCCGTTGCTAAGAATAATGAAGGCGTTGCACTGCAAGACCTCGGGGATGGTGTCCTTGTAGTCGCTCAGATTGTCGTCATAGGCGTGGCGCAGATCGGTGTGGTGCGCCTTCAACTCGAAAAACACCAGCGGAATGCCGTTAACGAAGCCGACCACATCCGGGCGACGGTTATAGAGCTTGCCCACCACCTCCAACTGGCGCAAGGCGCGGAAACGGTTGTTGTCGGGCTGGGCAAAGTCGAACACCCGCAGGGTCTTCTTTTGCAGCACGCCCTTGTCGTCCTGATAGCTGACCGGGACACCCTTGACCAACAGCTCGTGTTTTTCCTGATTGATCGCCGCCAGGTGCTTGTCCGCTACCGAGTGGCTCAGGGCATCCACCGCCTGACGATAGGCGGTCTCGGGTAGACCGGGGTTCAGCTCTCGCAACGCGATCAGCAGATCACGCACCAGCAACACCTCGGACTTGTTGGCGCGACCCAGCAGGCCATCGCTACGGTCGGGCTGGGTGGAGAAGACCTCTTTGGTCCAGGCGAACTCCACCGTCCAGCCCAGGTCTTCCAGCACCTCCTGGGTGGCGGCCTCTACCAGGCCATCTTCGGAATATTCTTAGCTCATATTGCTCCTTGCCGCCGCACTGATCGTTTTAAACCATCAGCAGGTCAGGGATGAAGCGAAAATCTTTCAGATTGTAGGTAAACAGACGCGCCTTATGCTCCAACGCTGTTGCCGCGATCAGCGCATCAGGAATATCCAGTGTGTGGCTCTTTGCATAGGCCGTAATAAGCTGCAACGCCCGCGTGGATATTTCGTTGCTCAGGTGCACCATCTGAAACAGGGTGATGAACTTCACCAGCTGTTGCAGCTCCGCCTTGTTTCTCGCCCCATACATCAACTCCATGGCGCTGATCGACGAGATCGCCAAAGGGTCGGACAAACCTCCAATCCGCTGCCCGGTTACCGGGTCACCTTTGAGCATTTCGATCAAAATATTGGTGTCCAGCAGGATCATTTCCACGCCTTGCTACGCAGGCTCTGCTGGGTAACATCGCTATCTTTCCACATGCCGAAAAACTCGGAAAAATCCACTGGCTGCGAGGCTGTTTTCTGGCGTTCCAACTCCTTCCTGACCGCCTCCCGGATATAAGCGGACACCGACAGTCCCATGCCTTTGGACTGTTGTTTGAGCTGCTCGAACAGCTCTTCGTCAAAATACAATTGCGTGCGGTGCATAATCTTTCTCCACTTTATACATCGCCATTATACATCACATTAGAGCAATGTCCGGCAGATCAATCTGATCGACATCGATCATGCCGGTCATCAGGCGGGGTAGGAGGATATCTCTGGCTTCTTTTAGAAGCTGGTTTTGCTTTCCAAGCTGATAGAGCTGTTTATGGATGGGGACAGCCAACTGATTAAACTCACGGAGAACGCCTTCACTTGGCAATAGCATCTGCTGGAACTTCAGAAAAGCGGTCCAATTGTAGTTCACAATATTGCTTGCGCTTCTAATCTCAAAAACTTCCGTTGCCCCTATCACTCTCAAGAAACAGAAAAATAAAACAATAAATACGCATCTTCCACCCTGCCCACTCTCACCAACTTGCAGAAGCTGGCACACATAACTGAGTCACCAAACTGATTCAACAATTCATCATTTATCAGCACTGTTCTCGCCACACCAGCATTGTGACTACCTCCTGACACCTCAAATACAATATCTCCATCTTGTATGTTTCGTGAGGCAAGATTGGATTTCTTGTGGAATCTACGAGGAACATTTGACAGGTCACCTTTCGTCAAACTGTCAAAATCTGTTCCTCGAATCAAATACTACCCGCAGAGCAGGTAGTATGATGAAAGCCCCTGGAAGGGGCTATTGTTAAACTCCTGCGAGTCTCATCTGCTCCTGACGCTTCTCTTCACGTTCCGCAAGTGGTCGGTAATTGACCTGGCTTCGGATTCGGGCTCGCCTCGCGGTTATCGAAGAAAAAATCAATCGACCGCATTCTGCACGGACTCGCGTAACACTCGCCTGAGCAGCTGCTTCATCGGCTCATAGTCATCCAGACCAGACTGGATCGCTGAGCTGTACTTGAATCCCGGGATCGCCGAGTTGTACTCGGCACGTCAATAAAAACGAGCACTCCCCCAACCCCACTCCTCGGCGGCAGTACACAGACCCGCCTCTACAGGATTGTTTTCAATATAGTGTTTAGCCGTCAAAAAATGCCGATCATTACGCATAAATCGGTCCCAATAATCGCGTTGCCAGAGCGGTGTATGTCCTGGGATCGCCGACTTGCGGTCGGCTTCTTTGCCGATTTGCCGAGTACAACTCGGCGCTCCCAGGACATACCCCATCCGGTGAATCTCTCGCGAAGTGTGGCGTTTCCAGGACTGTACCACCTTGGCCAGTGGCCAGCCGGGAAGCTGTTCGATCAACACATGCACATGGTTTGGCATAACCACCCAGGCTATGAGCCGATATCGGGCACCGTCGCCGAATAGCAGCGAGTCCTCGACGATTTCGGCGCAGGCGGCCTCGCGCAGCAGACAACGGCCAAGCCCGCTATCCAGCAGCTCTTGAATCCGCTGGCGACGTGCCAAGGCACGCCCAGACTCCGGTATGGAGTCGACCTGTGCCTGCATCCGTTCAATGGCTTCTCTGGGCAGTGAATCGGCCAAGTGAAAAGTAACATGCTGCACCAGCCCTGGCGCATCGAAATGCGGCAAATACCCACGTGAATACCACCCCCGGGATCGGCCCGTTGGCCACGGCCCCACGTCGACGCCGGGGGGAACT
>CBDVCD010000252.1:0-5279 GCA_965372385.1 uncultured Gammaproteobacteria bacterium
TATGGGACACTTAAAGCGTGTACGGGCTCAACCCGCTTTCTGACCAGGATACCCAAACGGGTGAGTGCCGTGACAAGTTTGCATGTGCTCGCCTACAACCTAAAGCGCGTCATGAACATCATGGGTATCAAGCCGTTAATCCAGGCGATACAGGCATGGAAAGCCTGTATTTGCCACACAAAACAGGCGTACTCAGTACCTGACTGACGTTTTTATGGCCACAACTGAAAAACAAATTTCAATAGTCCGACAAGTCAGACAATGCTTGTGGTTGCCACTATTGACTGCCCTGACCAGGATTTTCTGGTTTATACACAGTATGGGCCAGACTTACCGTTCGCATAAAACAGAAGCTGTTGGTTTGACTGACCTTACAAAGGCCAATAACAGAGAAACCGATTTACCCAATTATAGGGGCATCACGTCGATCAGCCCAACTTAAGTCTGCTGGCCAGCATTTAATAGCCGTGGACTTTAGGGAAAAGGGTTTCTATTATTCCCGTATGCAGATGATGAGCAATCGAGGCATCGGCGTCGTGAGCTGTAGCACGGGTCGAGACATCCCGGAAAACACACGCAGGCCGCGGACTTGACGAAGCGGCGCTCCGGGAAGTACAAGGAGGGTATGAAGCTGGCGCTCAGGTGGATGGGGATCGCGTGCGCCGCCGGCGTCCTGGCGCTCTTGCTGATGGAGGGTGCACTGCGTCTCTTCTGGCCCGAGCTCTTCCCGCACCACACCGCCGGCCTCTACGTTCCCCACCCCGTCATGGGACACGTGCTGACGCCGGGTCGCGAGACGCGGGTAACGAGACCCGAGTACACGGTGACGGTGCGGACCAACGCGGACGGATTCCGGGGCGCGGAACTCGCACCGAAGAGAGAAGACACGATCCGGATCCTGTGCCTCGGAGACTGGCTGACCTTCGGCGAGGGGGTCGAGGAAGACGAGACCTATCCCATGCTTCTCGAGCAGGCACTGCGCCGGAGCTATCCGGAGCGGGACATCCAGGTGATCAACGCCGGACTCCAGCAATACGGCACACTCGACGAGCTCAACTACTTCGAGCAGATCGCGCCTGTGCTGCGGCCGGATTTTGTCATCGTACAGTTCTACGCCGGTGACGACTTTGAGCAGATCGCGGTGCCATCGCGAGAGCGCCACGAATTTCGAGACGGCACGCTCGAGCAGCGACAGAGCTTTACCAACACGACGGGGCCGCGCTGGCTGATCACACTCAACTGGCTGAAGCACCGCAGTCACGCGGTCTACTGGATCAGCGAGCGGGCGGGACAGGTGGCCATGCAGTTGAACCTGCTCAGCGATCTCGAGCAGGCCTCGAGCAGCCACTTCAGCAACGCGCAGGCACGGCAGGCACAGGAGCTGCTGATGCAGATCCAGGCCGTTGGGGAAGGGGTGGGAGCGCACACCCTCTTCCTGTTCGCCCCGGAGAAGATGCAGGTGATGGCACGACAGCAGCCGCCGCTGCGGGCTGCCACGGTGGTGGAAGCAGTTGCCAAGCAGACGGGCTCTGGCTTCCTCGACCTCACCCCCTTTCTACTCGCCGAGGACATCGACTGGTTGTACGTGCGAACGGTGGGAACCTGGAAGGCGCCCGCCTACCTGCTGACCGCCGAGGCCGTGACGAACCACATCGTCGAGCGCGGCTGGATCGACACAGCGCAGTAGCACTTCGCTCGCGACTCAGAGGCACGTTGAAGCTACGAGGGTGATAAAATCTCCCCCTCACGAAAAATACGACTTCTTATTTCACAAAGCATGGGGCGCAATAAAGTGAATTCATATTGATTCGTTTTCTACTAAACCGTCAACTTCGCGTGATTCAAACGCTGGATCCAAACACCAGTGTACTCGACTATCTGCGCGATCATCTGTTCCTGAAAGGTACCAAGGAAGGTTGCGCTTCAGGTGACTGTGGAACCTGTACCGTGACGGTCGGCACTCTGGATGGAGAGTGCATCCACTATCAAGCCCTTAATGCCTGTACCACGCCTTTAGCCTCTATGCACGGCAAACAGCTTATTACGATAGAGGATCTGAGTGATGGAGAAAAGCGGCATCCCGTGCAGCGGGCACTCTTGAAGCAGCATGGTTCCCAATGCGGCTTCTGCACACCCGGCATCGTCATGTCGATGTTCGCATACCGCAAGCACTGTAAACAACCTACTCGACAGGGTATCTCGAATGCGTTGAGTGGAAATTTATGCCGCTGTACGGGTTATCGTCCCATTATCGACGCCGCCTTTGAGATGTTCCAGGGGGATGACGAAGATCAGTTCTCCCGTTACGAAAAAGAAACCGTGGATACGTTAAAGTCATTGAACCAGTCACGGGATAGCATCACTCTCAGCGGCGATGGAAACAGGTATTTCGCACCGCTTAGCTCGGATGAACTGGCCCGTTTGTATATGGAACACCCCGATGCCCGACTGCTGGCCGGAGGAACAGATCTCTGCCTGGAAATCACTCAATCCTTGCACGACCTGGATACCATCATTGATGTCAGCCGGGTCAAGGAACTGCACACTGTTGACGACACAGGCGAAAATCTGGAGATTGGTGCAAGCGTAACGTACAGCGACTGTGGCGAATTATTGGTAAAACACTACGCTGATCTGCGTGAACTGCTGAATCGCTTCGGGTCGATGCAGGTTCGAAATGCAGCTACTCTCGGCGGCAATATTGCCAATGCATCCCCGGTTGCGGATATGCCGGTCGCACTTATCGCCCTCGGCGCCAGCCTGGTACTCCGCTGCGGTGACGAACGCCGCATAATCCCACTGGAAGATTATTTCATCCGCTATAAAGTTACCACGCAAAAAACCTCTGAATTCATCGAACGCATCATTATCCCGAAGGCCCGTCCCGGGATTCAGTTCCGTATCTACAAAATCAGCAAACGCCTGGATGATGATATTTCCACGGTCTGCGCAGCCTTCCATCTGCTTATCGAAGACGGTGGCGTAACTGCTGCCCGGGCAGCCTTTGGCGGTATGGCGGAGACTCCCAAACGCGCATTCAACTGCGAACGTGCCCTACTTGGTCCCGCCTGGGACGAAATCACTATCGATCGTGCCTCAAAGGCACTGGATAAGGACTTTACCCCAATATCTGATTTGCGCGGTTCAGCGGACTATCGCATGAGGGTAAGTAAAAACCTGTTAACCCGGCTCTTCCTTGATATCGAAAACAGAGAAACCAATGTCAGGGTATCAATGTATGCACCATCACAGCAAAGCGCAGCCTCTTTTCCATCCGATGGTCACCCTGAGTGTAAAGATACTGTTGGCAGATGGATACCTCATGATAGTGCGTGCAATCATGTAAACGGGAAAGCGGTGTACACCGACGACCATCCGGCCTATGCAAATATGCTTTACGCCTGCATAGGACTTGGCGACTATGCCCGCGCAAGAATAATCAATATCGATTTAAAGGCGGTACTGGAAGCGGATGGCGTAGTGGATGTACTAACACTTGATGATATACCCGGCGATGCGGATATCGGACCGGTATTTCCTGGCGATCCTGTGCTGGCCGGCGATGAAACCGAGTTCTGGGGACAACCGCTGTTTGCAGTTGCAGCAAGCTCACAGCATTTGGCACGCAAGGCGGCAAGATTAGCAAAGGTGCGATATGAACCCCTGGAACCATGCCTGAACGTCGAAGATGCGCTACAGAAAAATAACTTTATCCGCCCGCCTCTTGATTTTAACAGAGGAAATCCGGAAACCGCGATTGCCGGCGCACCACACTGTTTACAAGGCGAGGTGCGCATCGGTGGTCAGGAACACTTTTATCTGGAAGGCCAGGTGTCCCTGGCGATTCCGGCAGAAGACGGTGGCATGACTGTCTATACTTCCAGCCAACACCCTTCCGAAATTCAGAAAACCGTCGCCAAAGTGCTTGGCCTGCCGATGAATCACGTAACCGTTGATGTACGTCGCATGGGAGGGGCGTTTGGTGGAAAAGAGACGCAAGCCGCCCAATGGGCCTGTATCGCCGCATTACTTGCGCGCAAGACCGGCCGACCGGTGAAATGCCGTCTTGCACGAGCTGATGACATGGTCGTCACAGGCAAGCGTCATCCTTTTCTGTGCCGGCATTCAGTGGGCTTTGATGATCAGGGTCGCATCCTGGGATTAGAGATGGAACTCTCCGCCAATTGTGGTTTCTCCCCTGACCTTTCTGAGGCTGTTGTCGATCGGGCAATGCTGCACGCCGACAATGGATACTACCTGGCTGCAGCCCGCATAACCGGCAACCGCTGTAAAACCAATACGGTTTCCAATACTGCGTTTCGCGGTTTCGGCGGCCCCCAGGCGATGGTGGCCATTGAAGGGGTGATTGACGACATCAGCCGTCACCTTGGCAAGGATCCTCTGGACGTGCGCAAGATAAATCTTTATGGCAGGGATGGCGGGCGTGACATTACCCATTATGGTCAAACTATCGAACAGCCGCTGCTGGATGAAATTATTTCCCGGCTGGAGAAGTCTTCCAACTATCAAGCCAGAAGAAAGGAGATCATACGTTTCAACAGCGATAACGAGGTGTTTCGCAAAGGTATCGCGCTCACCCCGGTAAAATTCGGTATCTCTTTTTCTGCCCGATACCTGAATCAGGCCGGAGCGCTGGTACACGTGTATACAGACGGCAGCATACATCTTAACCACGGCGGCACAGAGATGGGCCAGGGCTTGTTCATCAAGGTCGCTCAAGTGGTCGCGCAGGAATTCCAGGTCGATCTGGACAAGGTCAATGTCTCTTCAGCACGAACGGATAAAGTGCCGAATACCTCACCGACTGCCGCATCCTCGGGCAGTGATTTGAACGGTATGGCCGCCAGAAATGCCACACACAAAATCAAGAGGCGGATGACTGCATTCGCCGCCACGCATTTCGGTGTCGATGAAACTGAAGTGCATTTCGCAGATAACCATATCCATGCCGGGAATAACAAGGTCAGCTTTGCAGAGCTTGCACAACAGTGCCACCTGAACCGGGTGTCACTGTCCGCAACCGGTTTTTATCGTACGCCCGAGATTCTATTTGAGCGCAAAACCGGTAAAGGCCGCCCGTATTTCTACTACACCAACGGTGCGGCGGTGTCTGAAGTACTGATCGACACCTTAACGGGCGAGTACAAGGTACTGGGGGTGGATATCCTCCATGACACAGGTCATTCTATCAATCCGGCCATCGATATCGGTCAGATTGAAGGCGGTTTCATCCAGGGCATGGGATGGCTCACGACCGA
>CBDVCD010000253.1:0-5278 GCA_965372385.1 uncultured Gammaproteobacteria bacterium
CGCATCGCCGGTCTCGAGGTCAAGCGTATCATCAATGAGCCTACTGCCGCGGCCCTGGCCTACGGCATGGATAAGAAGCGTGGCGACCAGACCCTGGCGGTCTACGACCTGGGTGGTGGCACCTTCGACATCTCCATCATCGAGATCGCCGAGATCGATGGTGAACACCAGTTCGAGGTGCTCTCCACCAATGGTGACACCTTCCTGGGTGGTGAAGATTTCGACATGCGCATCATCGATTTTCTGGTGGCAGAGTTCAAAAAGGATCAGGCGGTGGACCTGCGTAACGATCCGCTAGCCCTGCAGCGTCTGAAAGAGGGGGCGGAGAAGGCCAAGGTGGAACTCTCCTCCAGCCAGCAGACCGACATCAATCTGCCCTACATCACCGCGGATCAGACCGGTCCTAAACATTTGAACATCAAGTTGACCCGGGCCAAGTTGGAGTCCCTGGTGGATGACTTGGTGACCCGTACCATCGAGCCCTGCAAGCTGGCATTGAAGGATGCGGGGGTCTCGGCCTCTGACATTGACGAGGTGATCCTGGTGGGTGGCCAGAGCCGCATGCCCATGGTGCAGGAGACGGTGAAGAATTTCTTTAATAAGGAGCCGCGCAAGGACGTCAACCCAGACGAGGCGGTGGCTATCGGCGCCTCCATTCAGGGTGGTGTGCTGGGTGGTGAGGTGAAGGATGTGCTGCTGCTCGACGTGACCCCACTCTCTCTGGGTATCGAGACCCTGGGTGGCGTGATGACCAAGCTGATCGAAAAGAATACCACCATCCCCACCAGCGCCTCCCAGGTCTTCTCCACCGCGGATGACAGCCAGACCGCGGTGACCGTACATGTGCTGCAGGGCGAGCGCGAGCAGGCCACGACCAACAAGTCCCTAGGTCGCTTCGATCTGACCGACATTCCGCCGGCACCCCGTGGTGTGCCGCAGATCGAGGTAAGTTTCGACATCGACGCCAATGGCATCATGCATGTCTCCGCCAAGGACAAGGCCACCGGTAAGGAGCAGTCCATCGTGATCAAGGCCTCGTCCGGCCTGAGCGATGATGAGGTCGATCGGATGGTGAAGGATGCCGAGGCCCATGTCGAGGATGACAAGAAGTTCCATGAACTGGTCAGCGTTCGCAACCACGCCGATACCCTGATTCACGCCACCAAAAAATCCATGGCGGAACTGGGCGACGACAAACTGGAAGCCGGTGAGAAAGAGTCCATCGAAAGTGCCGTCAAGGACCTGGAAGAGGTGATGAAAGGCGATGACAAGGATGCCATCGAGGCCAAGACCAAGGTGCTGACGGATGCCTCCGGGAAGATGGCGGAACGCCTCTATGCACAATCCAGCGCACAACAGGCTGGAGCAGCGGACAGCGGTGGGCAGGGGAGTAGTGATTCGAGTTCCAGCTCAAAGAGTGACGACGATGTGGTCGATGCCGAGTTTGAAGAGGTCAAGGACGATAAGAAATAATCAGTTTCCTGCTGTCAGTGGGTAGTCTCCCGAGAAACGTGTGGGCATGATGATGTCCACACGTTTTGCCGTTTCTGTACCATGCTGATAACTGAATCCTGATGGCTGAAAGCTGAAGAGATATGTCAAAACGCGACTACTACGAAGTATTGGGTGTCAACAAGAACGCCAGTGAGGCCGAGATCAAAAAGGCCTACCGGCGGCTGGCGATGAAATATCATCCGGACCGGAATGCCGGCGACCAGGCGGCGAAGGCTGAGAAAAGCTTCAAGGAGGCCAAGACAGCCTACGAGATCCTTTCCGATGGCCAGAAACGAGCGGCCTACGATCAGTTCGGTCATGCCGGAGTGGATTCCAGTATGGGTGGCGGGCCGGGGGGATTCGGTGGTGGTAATGCCAATTTCTCCGATATTTTCGGGGACGTTTTCGGCGACATCTTTGGTGGTGCCAGAGGTGGTCATGCGGGTCAAAGGGTTCAGCGTGGGGCTGATCTGCGCTATAACCTGCAATTGTCTCTGGAAGATGCGGTAGCCGGCACTACGGTGAAGATCCGCGTCCCGACCCAGGTCAAATGTGACAGTTGCGGCGGTTCAGGCGCCAGGAAAGGCACCAGCCGAAAGACCTGTGAGACCTGCGGCGGGCATGGTCAGGTACGCATGCAGCAGGGTTTCTTCTCGGTGCAGCAGACCTGTCCCCGCTGCCACGGCAAGGGCTCGGTGATCGAAGATCCCTGTCCCAGCTGTCATGGTCAGGGTCGGGTACAGGAGCACAAGACCCTGTCGGTGAAGGTGCCGTCGGGGGTCGATTCGGGCGACCGTATCCGTCTTGCCGGTGAGGGTGAGGCCGGGGAACAGGGTGGCCCAGCGGGTGATCTCTATGTCCAGATTGCAGTTAAGCCTCACGAAATATTCAGCCGGGAGGAGAATCACCTGTTCTGTGAAGTACCGATCAGTTTCACCATCGCCGCGCTGGGAGGTGAGCTGGAGGTGCCCACCCTGAATGGCAAGGTGATGCTTAAGATTCCCACTGGCACGCAAACCGGCCGTATGTTCCGGATGCGCGGGAAAGGTGTCAAACCGGTGCGGGGTGGTCCGCTGGGGGACCTGATGTGCCGGGTGTTGGTGGAGACGCCAGTCAAGTTGACCGGTGAACAGGAGGAACTCCTGCGGAAGCTGGACGAGAGCATGCGTCAAGGGGGAGGCAAGCACAGCCCTCAGTCGACCAACTGGGTGGACGGGGTAAAGAAATTCTTTGAAGGGATGGGATTTTAGGACCGTGTTGATCAATCTGGGATCGATAAGCGGGCAATAATAAACGGCTAGGGGAGATGATTATGCTAAGGGTAGCCATCGTGGGTGTCGCCGGACGCATGGGAACAATGCTGGTGAAGGCGGTCAATGAGGCGGAAGATTTAACCCTGGGCGCTGCCACTGAACGGCGCGAGAGCAACTTTATCGGCCAGGATGCCGGTGAGCTGGCCGGTATCGGTAAACTGGACGTCATCATTGCCGATCGGCTTGATGCGGTTTTGCATGATTTCGATGTGGTAATCGACTTCACTGCTGCCAAGGCCACCCTCTCGCATCTTGAGGTCTGCAAGGGGGCGGGTAAGCAGATGGTTATCGGTACCACGGGGCTCAGTGATAGCGAAAAGCAGGACCTGGAGCATGCCGCCCGTGAGATCGGCATCGTATTCGCGCCTAACATGAGCGTTGGGGTCAACCTCTGCTTCAAACTGCTGGAGATTGCCGCTAAGGTGATAGGCGAAGAGGCGGACATAGAGGTGATCGAGGCTCATCACCGGCACAAGCTGGATGCTCCATCCGGTACGGCACTGCATATGGGCGAGGTGGTGGCTCATGTCCTGGGCCAGGATCTGAATGAGTGCGCGGTCTACGGCCGCGAAGGTCAGACCGGTCCACGCGATTCCAAGACCATCGGTTTCGAGACCATACGCGCGGGTGACATCGTGGGTGAACACTCGGTCTGGTTCGCCCTGGAGGGTGAGCGGGTGGAGATTGTCCATAAGGCCTCCAGTCGCATGAATTTTGCCCGGGGCGCGGTGCGCGCGGCCAGCTGGATTGCCGCGAAGGAGAGCGGTCTTTTCGATATGCAGGATGTGCTTGATTTGAGGTGACTTGCATGCCAAGAGTCAGCTCATCTCAGGGTTGGAGATTTGTCTGCTGCGGTCTCCTGGCTGGGATTCTGTTGGGGGGATGCAGTCGTCAAGCAGCGGTACCTCCTGAGAATCAGATAAAGGCGCTGCTCGATGCCGCGGAGGTTGCGGTGGAGCATCGATCCCTGGATGCATCCGCCAAACTGATCTCATTCAGCTATACAGATGAGGAGGGACGTGATCGTCAGGCGTTGAAAAGATTGCTGATGGGCTATTTTCTGCGCCACAAATCAATCCATGTCCTGAAACAGATTCTTGAGATTTCACTGCTGAACGATAGCACAGCCCGGGTTGTACTCTATGCTGGTGTAGCGGGTAAGCGGCCGGATATGGATGACTCCCTGGCCCAGTGGCGGGGAGACCTGATTCGGCTGGAGGCCGAGCTGATCCTGGAGGATGATGATTGGCGCCTGCTATCGGCCAGCTGGCGACGCGCCAGCACGGGGGAGCTGCTGTAAACGGATCTCAGGTCTGACTTGGCGGCATCCTGAACCTGATCGGAAAAAACAAAAGCAATGGATTGGCCCATTTCTTGCCGTTTATCTGCCAATCATCAGCAAATAACAGGTCCGCCTCTGCATGTCTCAGTTACCCATAACACCTTCAGCTCAAGCAACCAAGCCAGGTCCACCAGCGGCGGAGGTTTCAGCGGTCTCTCAGGCGGCCGGGTTTGCGGAACAGCCTGTGGCCATAACCTTCGAAGAGGCGATGCAGGAGAAGGTGGAAACGATAGAGAGTGGCAGTCACCCGGCGCTGGGCTGGACTGTCGCAGTCCCCCTGGAGCCGGTGCCCACCTCATATACATTGCAGAACGGCAGTTTTATGCCGGATCAGTCTACCGCGGGTGGCAAACAACTGCCGCTCCAATTCGGGGGGACGTCATCTACCCAACCTGAACTGATCAAACCGGTCTTGTTATCGGAACCCCCAACCGGCTTGCTGATGGAAAGGCTGATAGGGAAGACTGATCGAACCCTTGTTGCTTCGGTTCTCAGCGCGACCAACGAAGGCAGGCTGCAAACATTCGATTCTCGGAGTGGGAGCGAGCTGACCAGTCTGACATCTCTGATCGGTGTACAATCTTTGGCCAGCACGCTGCCAGGCAGACCTGGTGGAGTGACGCTTCCAGTGGAGATACCCGTCGGCCAGCCCGGCTGGGACAAGGCGGTTGGCGAAAGGATTCAATGGATGATAGGACGTAATATCCAGAACGTCGAAATGAAACTGACGCCACCCAATCTGGGTCCGCTGGAGATCCGCATCTCGGTTCAGAATGACCAGGCCAGTGTCAGTTTTATCACGACACAGGCGCCTACCCGTGAGGCGCTCGAAGCGGCCATCCCCAGATTGAGGGAGATGCTTGGTGAGGCCAATCTCAATCTGGCCGATGTGGATGTTGGTCAACGCCATGGCTCAGATACACACCAGGGCCAAGAACCAGAGGCAGCAGGGCATGGCTACTCAAGCGCGCATGAAACGACTCTATCGGACAAGACAAGCACCACACACGCCAGGCTGGTCAGTGATGGGCTTGTCGATGACTACGCATAATCCTAGATTCTGCAGTTGACCGCTCCATTCTACTTTTAACGAGTTGAATTCATGTGTATTTTGTTCGATAGACCGACT
>CBDVCD010000254.1:0-5252 GCA_965372385.1 uncultured Gammaproteobacteria bacterium
ATAGCACAATGCTGAGTTCGAATTTCTTACCACAACAGGCCAAATAGGCCGGATACTATTCTAAGCTACTCAGCCGAAAGATATAAGAGAATATGTCCTAGATGAAGAAAGTGTAATATAGGTAAGCTAGAATTTCACGATCTCAGGTTATCTTTCTTCATGCGTAAATCCGAGCCACGGTTCTTCGTGGTTGAAAGAGGTATGGGTAATTCACTGGGGTTGGTAAATCAGTAATTATTTGTTCCGCGGCCCTTACCACTATTCCGTCCTCAATGCCTCCACAGGGTCCAGTCGGGCCGCGCGCCGAGCGGGCAGGACCCCGGCCAGCAGGCCAATCAACACAGCAACCGTCTCAGCCAAAATCACATAGAGCATCGAGGTATGCACCGGCAGTGCCGGCAGGACCAGGTGCAGTAGCTGCGCGATGCCGATCCCCAGTACCAGGCCGCCCAGGCCACCGGCTGCGGCGAGTACGATTGCCTCCCCTAAAAAGAGACCAAGTACCTGGGACTGGCGGGCGCCCAGGGCGCGCAACAGGCCGATTTCGTTGATCCGCTCATTCACTGCGATGGTCATGATGGTGACGATACCGATTGCACCGACCAGCAACGAGATGCCACCGATGGCACCCACCGCGAAGGTCAACACATCCAGCACCCCTCCCAGCACATCCAGCATCTGCTGCTGGGTGGTGATGGTGACATCCTCCTTACCGTGGCGTGCCACCAGGATTTCCTTGATGCCTTCCACAACCTTCTCCACCGCCATGCCCTCGTCATAGATCAGGTCGATCTCGAACAGGGATTCGGTATTGAACAGGCTCATACCCCGGGTGGTGGGAATATAGACCGTGTCGTCGAGATCAAAACCGAGAAAGGTACCTTTTGATTCCATGACCCCGATGATGCGGTAGCGACTGCCGCCAATCGTTATGCGTTGACCCAATGGATTTCGATCACCGAACAACTCCTGGCGCACCTTACTGCCCAGAACCGCGAAGGCCCTGGGAGCCGTGGGATCGTCATCCGGCAGAAATCGGCCCAGTTTCACCGCCATGCTGAAGGCCTCGGGCATTTCATGGCCCACCCCATACACCGTGGTGCGGCGGCGGCGGTTACCCGCCTCCACCTCAGCATTGCCCAGCACCACCGGCACCACCGCCCGGGTGTAGGAGAGTCGCTTCAGGGCCTCGGCATCCGCGATAGAGAGGGGGCGCTCGGTACCGAATATCCCCATGCTCGTGCCCGCCGTGGTCGCCTTGCCCGGATTGATGCCGACCAAATTAGTCCCGAACTGGCTGAATTCGCTGAGCATGAACTGCTGTAGTCCCTCACCAATGGAGGTCAGCAGCACCACTGCCGCGATGCCCACCGCAATGCCCAGGGTGGTCAGAAAGCTGCGCAGGCGATGGGCAATTAATGAACTGCCCGTCAGCTTGAGAAAATCAACAGCAAGCATCTTCAGCTCCACCCATCACCTTTCCATGGAACAAGCCCAAGATTTCGCCCCCTTCCCCCCACCCCAATCCTCCCCCGCGAGGGAGGGAGTGAAAATACGTAGTGGAAGGGTCCAATCGAGTTACCTCCCCGACAGGGCCAGCACCGGGTCCAATCGGGCTGCACGGCGGGCCGGCAGCAGACTGAACAGCAGGCCGGTGATCAGGGCCACCCCGAATACAGTGCCGACTACCCAAGCCGGCGCATAGGCGGGCAGGATCGGGAAGACCTGACGGATAATCCAACAACCCAGCTCCCCCAGCCCCAGCCCGCACAGACCACCCAGGGCCGAAAGCAGCAAAGCCTCGGAGAGAATCAGCAGCAGGATCTGTCCCCGCGAGGCCCCCAGGGCCTTGAGCAGACCGATCTCCGCGGTGCGCTCAGAGACCGCCACCAGCATCACATTCATGATCAGAATACCCGCCACCGCCAGGCTGATGGCGGCGATACCGCCCACCGCGAAGGTCAGCGCGCCAAGGATCTTATCGAAAGTGGCCAGCACTGCGTCCTGGGTGACCACAGTGACATCCCTCTCGCCCTGGTGACGTTTCTGCAGCACCTCGATGATCAGCTGCTTGGCTGGCTCTATGTCCTCCCGATTGTTGGCTTCGACCAGAATCCGAAACAGGGAGGAAGTATTGAACATCTGCTGGGTGGAGGCTACCGGGATTATCACCGTCTCCTGCACATCCACCCCAATGGAACGACCCTCAGAGCCCACCACCCCGATGACCCGGAAACGCCGGTCCCCCAATCGGATCCATTCACCCAGCGCCCGCTCAGCGCCAAACAGTTCATCACGGATAATTTTGCCGATCACCGCCACCGGCGCGGCGCGGTCAAGGTCCATCTCAGGCAGGAACTGGCCCTGTCCCATCTCCCAGTGTCGAACGGCCAGCAGGTCATGATTGGCGCCGATGACCACCACCTCGCGCGAGCGGCTGCCCCGGCTGGCCTCCACCTGGCCCACATTGAGGGGCGCGATGCGCTTCACCCTGGAACTCCTGAGCAGCGCCTTGGCATCATCCAGGGTCAGGTCCCGGGTGGTCTCCCCCATCATCGCGCTGGGATCTATACCCGTGGTCTCAGAACGTCCCGGAAAGACGATCAGCAGATTGGTGCCCAGGGAGGAGAACTCATCCATTACGTAGCGTCGAGCGCCCTCCCCCAGGGCGGTGAGGACGACCACTGACCCCACACCGATGGCCATCGCCAGCAGCATCAGCAGGGTGCGGGCGGGATAGCCCCGCAACGCCTGCCAGGAGAAAGTGGCGATGTCCGAGCTATGCAGGGCCATCGGCTACCAATTGTCCGTCCATCATGTGTAACTGACGACGCGCGCGCTGCCCCATCTCCGGATCATGGGTCACCATGATCAGGGTGATGCCGCGCTGGTTCAGCCCCTCCAGAATCCTCAGCACGTCCTGGCCGGAATGATGATCCAGGTTGCCGGTGGGCTCATCCGCCAACAGCACCTCCGGCTCAGTCACCGTGGCCCGGGCGATCGCCACCCGCTGCCGCTGTCCACCGGAGAGCTGATCCGGCTTGTGGTGGCCCCTGTCTAACAGATTCAGCCCCTCCAGCACCTTTTCCACCCGCGGATTACGCTCCTCTGCCGGCACCCCGGCCAACACCAGAGGCAAGGCGATGTTCTCCGCCGCAGTGAGCCGGGGCACCAGGTGGAACATCTGGAATACGAAGCCGATCTCCCGGTTACGCACCCGGGCCTGCTGCAGATCGTTGAGGCCGGTGACATCCTGCCCGTTCAGGCGATATATCCCTGAAGTGGGCCGGTCGAGCAGCCCGATCAGGTTCAGCAGGGTGGATTTGCCGGAACCGGAGGGCCCCATGATGGAGACATAGGCGCCGGCTTCGATGCTCAGGGTCACGTCATCCAGGGCGTGAACGGTCTGATCACCGACCCGAAAATCCCGGTGAATATTGCTCAGCTCGATCATTTCGAGTTGTCGGAAACAGCTTCGGCGCCATCCTCCACGCCTTCCCGATCCACCGAGACCACCACTTGGTCATGCTCCTGCAAGCCATCCGAAACCTCGGTCCAGGCCCAGTTGGTCAGGCCGGTCTCGATGGGACGCTGTTCGAGAAAGCCGTCCTGATTCAGCCGCAGGACCTTGTTGCCTTCCATGATTGCTTCGGTGGGAAGGCGCAGCACATTCTCCCGCTGCTTGAGGATGATCTCGATATCGGCGCTGTAGCCCGGCAGCAGACAGTCACAGTCTTCGGGTACATCGAAATCCACCTCCACATCCACCGTGCGGGCCTGCTTCTCCCGGTCGAGCACATAGGGGGCAATGCGCCGCACCCGACCCGTGAATTCACGCTCGGAAAAGGCGTCCAGCGCAATACGTACGGGCATATCGACCTTGATACCCGGGGCGTCCACCTCGTCGATGGGGGCCGAGACATAGACGCAGCTGATGTCCATCAAATCCACTGCGGGCGGGGTCGGAATGCCTACCGGTGAGGGGGTAACGAACTCACCCACCTCCCCATTCACCTCCGCCACGATGCCGGCAAAGGGCGCCTTAAGTTGGCTCTGATCCAGCACGGCCAGGGCCACATCCAGCTTGGCCTGACCCACTTGCACCGCTGCCCTGGCCGCGGTGCAGGCGGCCTTCTGCGCACGGGCCTCGCCATCCGCCTTGTCTACCGCTTCTTCCGCGGCCAGCTTCTGCTGCTTGAGCTGTTTCAGGCGCCGGGCCTCCCGCTCGGCGACCTGGGCCAGCACACAGGCCTGCTCCGCCTTGGCGCTGGCGGATCGGATCTCACTCTCGGCCAGGGTAACCCGGGCGATCAGGTCATCATTCCAGAACTCCATCAGCACCTGCCCGGGTTCCACCCGGTCGCCCTCCTTCACCGGCATGCTTGCGATCTGCCCACCCATCCGTGGCGAGATACCGGCACGCCGGCAGGCCCGAATGGTCCCCGCCCGGGTGTTGGCCACCGTATCTTCGACCGTGCCGTATTCGACCGGTTTTACTTTCACGGAGACCGGCTTGCTGCGGCCCAGCCAGTAGTAGAGACCAGCCCCAACTGAGACCAAGATCAGCAGCAGAAAAATGGCCCGGAATAATTTTTTGGCCATCACATATTCCTGTCGTTGCTGGTTTGATCGAAGTGGCTGTCAACGTTCTGGTTATTAAATTCCGGCATGTCTCTCCTTCGCGCTTTTCAATCGCTCCATGTGATCGATCAACCCATCGGTTGTCTCCTTGAGCAGCTCCAACTCTTCGACCGACAGATCATCCAACTGTTCGAGGTTGTATTCTATCGTATCGATGATCTGTTTTGCCGGTCGTTGCAGGGGCGCATGAAATAAGCAGTGATGGTGGCGACGATGGTGCCGAAAAACAGCATCGAACCCAGGATGATCCAGACACCACCGATGATCTCAGAGAGCCCGTTCACCGGCATGTCCGCTATCCCAGCGGTGGAGAAGGCGGCGACCCCCCAGTACAGGGCCCTGCCATAGCTTGTGATAGTGCTGCCCTCAGCACCAAGCTCAGCGAAATAGAGCCCCGCGGCAAATATCAGCCAGAGTGCGACCAGCATGATGATCATTTTTACAATAGGAGTATGTGAGACCACATCCCTGAAGAAACGCCGGGATCTCACCTTCAGACTCCTTCTCTTTTTCATCTCCCTGACTCCGTAATCTCAATCACGCAGACAATCAGCCGTTTATCCTAGAATCCTCAGTTGGATGGGGTAGAGTGTGCGTTTGTGGTGGTGCAG
>CBDVCD010000255.1:0-5226 GCA_965372385.1 uncultured Gammaproteobacteria bacterium
TATATTTGGCGAGCATAACGCTTCCACGCCCCACAGGCGACGCTCGCTCACGCCATGTTTTAATGTTGCCATCAATGAATCACACCGAACTGGCCTGATGATGAGTGCTTGTCGTGTGCCTACTTGGATGCGATGGGGCAGTCTCATGCGTCCGGCTGCCGGTTTTCTAATTGCATGCATCTGGCTGCTGATGCAGCAAGCGATCGCGCAGAACACTGCGCCGCTACCATCCTTCGAGCAACTCGAAGCAGAAGGCGCAGTCATCGGCGAAGTGCGAATTGACAACCAGAATATATTCGATCTGGACGACCCGAAAGAAAACAACGTTCTTTTTTGGCTTGCCAACACTTTGCACATCCGCACACGCCCCACCGTCATCCGGCGCACACTGTTATTCAAAAGCGGGGAACCCGTTTCGGTGCAGTTGATCGAAGAGACCGAACGCCTGCTTCGCGAGAACAATTACCTTTACGACGTGACAATCCGTCCGCTTGCCTACCACGAGGGAGTTGTCGACATTGAGGTCATTACCAGAGACACCTGGACACTGGATCTGGGGCTAGGCTTTACGCGCAAAGGGGGAGACAACGAAACCAAGTACGGGCTCAAGGAATACAACCTTTTCGGAACCGGCATCGGAATCGGATGGCAACGCACCATCATCGACGAAGGCACAGCCGACCAATTCGAGTTCCAGATCAACCAGCTTTTCGGCACAAGAGCCAGGCTGAACTATAGCTACGAGGAGCGCTACGACGGCAAGGGGCAGTTCGCATCGCTGGTACGCCCATTCTATGCACTCGACGCGCGCTGGGCTGCCGGCGTTCAGGGCTCCACCACGGACAGATTGATTTCGAGTTACACCGACGCTGTGCTGACCGCCCAGTATCGACGAGAGCGGGACGTTGCGAGCGTATTCGGTGGCTGGTCGAAGGGTCTGATTGATGGCTGGACTCAACGTTATTCTGCAGGTCTTGACTATCTGAAAGACGATAACGAACTGGTGCCTGGACAGCCGCCCCCTACCAAGTTACCCCAAGACGAGGTGCGGGTGTCGCCGTTTGTAAGATATGAGGTGATTGAGGACAATTTCACAAAGACCAAGAATCGCGATCAAATCGAACGTACCGAGTATTTTCTGCTTGGCTTTCGCTCGAACCTCAAACTGGGGTACGCGGCTACCGCGCTTGGATCGAACCGGCCTGCCTGGAGTTATGCGGCATCCGCCAGCGATGGCTGGGAAATGCCCGGCAACCGCATTCTGGTGATGGAAGGCGCGGTCGCCGGCGTATATGCTGACAGCCACACTGAAGACCAACTGATCTCGGGTTCGGTCGAGTACTACGTTCCACAGAGCAAACGAGCGCAAACATATATTGGCCTGGCAGGCGATGTGGCACGTGATGTGAACGAGTCGAATCAACTCACCCTCGGGGGCGAAAACGGGCTGCCTGGCTACCCAGACGATTATCAGAGCGGCAACCGTCGTGTCCTGCTCAATGTCGAGCAGCGACTCTATTCGGACTGGTTTCCGTTTCGCCTGTTTCGCGTGGGCGGCGCTGTGTTCTTCGACGTGGGTCGTGCGTGGGGCGGTGAGGCAACCAACACCACCAATCCCGGCTGGCTGAGCGATGTCGGTTTTGGCTTGCGCCTATTCAGTGTACGCTCGGCATTCGGAACCGTCTGGCGCCTCGACTTCGCGTTTCCGATAAATCCGACCGACGACATTCCCGATCACCAGATCCTGATTTACAGCAAGAGGGGATTCTGAGCCGGTTTGAGGAAATGGTCAGTTTTTTTATTTCCAGCTAAAATCCCGGCGTAGGTTAACCTATACCCCTTTTCGCGATGACGCATTTAGAGTAGTCAGTTATGGGATTTCATACCTAACATTGACTGTAGCTGTCTGCTTGTCTAACCCCAGCCTGGCTTCAATCCGGAGGAATCAACTCATGCTCCATTCACCCAACGATAGTTACCATCAGAACCAATCAATCATCTGGTTTGAACAGCTGAAAATGGATGACCTACCTCAGGTTGGTGGTAAAAACGCATCTCTGGGTGAGATGATCAGTGAATTGTCCAAGGCCGATGTCTCGGTTCCTGGCGGCTTCGCAACGACCGCCGATGCCTTTCGGGAATTCATCCGTTACAACCAGCTGGACGATAAGATTAATCAGCTGCTCTCTGCACTGGACATCGAGGATGTGGAGGCACTGGCTGAAACCGGCAAAACCATCCGCAACTGGGTGACAGAGGCCACCCTGCCCGCCGATCTGGAACAGGCCATCGCCGCCGCCTACCAGGAACTCGCGGCGGAATCGGCAGATGAACTGGCTGTAGCCGTACGCTCCTCCGCCACCGCGGAGGATCTGCCGAACGCCTCCTTTGCCGGTCAGCAGGAGACCTATCTGAATGTCTCCGGCATCGATGCGGTGCTTAGCGCGGTGAAAATGGTCTTCGCCTCGCTGTATAACGACCGCGCCATCGCCTACCGGGTGCATCAGGGATTCAAACACGAGGAGGTGGCGCTTTCCGCCGGTATCCAGCGTATGGTGCGCTCCGATATCGGCTCCGCCGGGGTGATCTTCACCCTGGACACGGAATCGGGTTTCGATGAGGTCATCTTCATCACCAGCGCCTATGGTCTGGGGGAGATGGTGGTGCAGGGTGCGGTGAATCCGGACGAGTTCTATGTGCATAAAGGCAATCTGGAGCAGGGACGGCCCGCCATCCTTTCGCGCGCCCTCGGCAGCAAACTCATCAAGCTGGTCTACAGCGAGGCGGCGGATGAGAACGTGATCAAGATGGATGTTGCTGAACAGGACCAGCAGCGCTTCTCTCTCAACGATGCGCAAATCGAGAGCCTTGCCAGACACGCCCTGACCATCGAACGCCACTACGGGCGACCCATGGATATCGAGTGGGCACTCGACGGCGTCGATGGCAGGCTCTACATCCTGCAGGCCAGGCCTGAAACGGTGGAGAGCCGGGTTGACCGTACGCGAGTGGAGCGGTTTCAACTCGATGAACAGGGCCCGGTTCTGGCCCAGGGAAGGGCCATCGGCCAACGCATTGGCGCGGGTGTCGCCAAGGTCATCGAGAGCGCAGCCGAGATGGCCCGGGTGGAAGCAGGGGATGTGCTGATTACAGACATGACCGATCCCGACTGGGAGCCGGTGATGAAACGGGCCTCCGCCATCGTCACCAATCGAGGCGGTCGCACCTGTCACGCCGCCATCATCGCCCGGGAACTGGGCATACCCGCGGTGGTCGGCTGTGGTGATGCCACGGACCGGATCCGGGATGGCCAACTGGTCACGGTTTCCTGCGCCGCGGGGGATGATGGCTTCATCTACGAGGGATTGTTGAAACACACCGTCAGCTACGGCGACATCCAACATCTGCCCGAACTACCGGTAAAGATCATGATGAACCTGGCCAACCCGCACAGTGCCTTCGGCTTCAGTCGTATCCCCAATGCCGGCATCGGCCTGGCACGCCTGGAATTCATCATCAACACCACCATCGGCGTGCATCCGCGGGCACTGCTGGAATTCGACAACCTGCCGGAGGCACTGCAGACGCAGATCAAGGCTCGCATGGCGGGTTATGCCGATCCGGTCAGCTTCTATGTGGAGAAACTGGCTGAGGGCATTGCCACCCTGGCCGCCGGTTTCAGAGACAAACCGGTGATCGTGCGTCTGTCGGATTTCAAATCCAACGAATACGCCAATCTACTCGGGGGGAGTCTCTACGAGCCCAAGGAGGAGAATCCGATGATCGGCTTCCGCGGGGCCGCCCGCTATATCTCGGATGCCTTTCGGCCCTGCTTCGAACTGGAGTGCCGCGCCCTGAAAAGGGTCCGTGAAGAGATGGGATTCAGCAACCTGGAGATCATGATCCCCTTCGTGCGCACGCTGGATGAGGCCAGCCAGGTCAGCAAACTGCTGAAGGCCAATGGATTGCAACGCGGGCGTAATGGGCTGCGCATCATCATGATGTGCGAACTGCCCTCCAACGCCGTGCTGGCGAAGAAGTTTCTACATTACTTCGATGGCTTCTCCATCGGCTCCAACGACCTGACCCAGCTCACCCTGGGAGTGGACCGGGATTCCGCCCTGCTCGCCCAGAGCTTCGATGAACGTGACCCGGCGGTGAAAAAGATGCTCAGCCTGGCGATCAAGGCCTGCCATAGTGAAGGCAAGTATGTGGGCATCTGCGGTCAGGGACCTTCCGATTTCCCCGACCTGGCCGAGTGGCTGATGCAGGAGGGCATCAGCAGCATCTCACTCAACCCGGATACGGTGGTGGACACTTGGAACAAACTGGCGGCCAGCCGACCCCAGTGATGGCAAAACGCCTCATCTATCTGATCTCCGACCACACCGGCATCACGGTGGAGACCATGGGCCGGGCCCTGCTAAGCCAGTTCGAAACCCTGGAGTATGAACTGGTGCGGTGGCCCTTCATCGACAGCATGGAGAAGGCACGGGGCGCGGCCGAACGCATCAGACAGACCGGTCGCGACTCAGCACTGCCGCCGATCGTCTTCAGCACCCTCGTCGATCCCGCCGTGCGTGCCTGTTTCAGGGAGATTGGCGCCATGGTGTTCGATTTCTTTGAGTCTTTCACCAGTCGTCTGGAACATGAGCTTAAACTCAAATCAGCGCCGATCCGTGGCCGGCGCCACGGTATGGAAAATCGCCGCGCTTACGACGAGCGTATCCAGGCGGTCAACTTCGCCCTGGCCAATGACGATGGCGCCACGACCAAAAACTATCCGGCCGCCGACCTGATCCTGATCGGGGTCTCCCGTTGCGGCAAGACCCCCAGCTGCCTCTTTCTGGGACTGCAACAGGGCATTCTGGCCGCCAACTATCCATTGACGGAAGATGATCTGCTGCAAGACCAGCTACCCGCTCCACTGCAAGGTTTTCGGGAAAAGCTGATCGGTCTCACCATCGATGCCCAGCAGTTACATCGCATCCGTCAGGAGCGCCGACCCAACAGCCGTTACGCATCCCCAGAGCAGTGCAGAAGGGAGATCAGGCTGGTGGAATCCCTGTTCAGAGACCAGCGCATCCCGTTTCTCGATACCACCGCCATGTCGATCGAGGAGATCGCCACCCGGTTGGTCCAGCGGCTCAAGCCCCAGTCATAAGGGCTGCGGAAAAAATGAGTTGTCCGAAGATCACGTTCATATTTGGGTGAGATTTGGGCGAT
>CBDVCD010000256.1:0-5187 GCA_965372385.1 uncultured Gammaproteobacteria bacterium
GGTGGCGAGGTGTTCCTGTGGATTACGGTAAGCAAACCAGCGTAAGACCATCTCGCAGGCAACAGGTAGTTGTTAGTGGAAATTCAGCGCCATGGTTAGGGGATCTGTCATCTATAACGCGGATTGATTGAAATTACGCGATATACAGAAAACCCCGACAGGGTGGAATATGACTTGGCGGTTATTTTCAGAAAATGCCAACCCTTTGATGAAATCTACAACCTCCTCTTTGAATTCTGTTGATAGCAAATCTGCACGGCATTCCAGGAAAAAGTTCAAAAGTTGCTTTCCCCGAAAGGACTGCGGCGCGGCAAAATCCGACACATCCAGTATTCCATCAAGAATGTCAAATGCAAAAGTGACAGGGAGTGATTCCAGCAACCGATAGATGTCCTTGGAAGAATACATTTCACTTTCGTTGCCCTTGGCACGTTTTAAAAAACGCTGTTGAATTTCGTTGATGCCCAAAGGGGTCTGGTGAAAGATCAAAATAAGGCCCTGATTGTTCAGGATGTCAAGGGCGCCTTGAATGGCCTTGAGCCGGTCTGGTACGTAGTAAAGACAATGCGTCATATGGATAAGATCGAATTTCATGTCGAGATGCTGCACCGGAAAGGTCCTGGAGAGTATTTCGAAGTTGGAAACCGGCAGGCCGCTTTCCCGGAATTTGGTTGTGAATATTTGATTATGATCGGGGTTGGGATCGACTGCGATATAGGACCCGATACGCCAGCGCCTCAGGATGAGCTTCATAAGCTGCAAATCGAAGTCTCCGGTGCCACTGCCGATACTCAGAATGTTCAGAGGATCTGACCAGGCACGCTGGGGAAGGAGATCATCACTCAGCCACTTCTGTGTCGATTGCCATTCGGTTGAGATCTGCCTAAACGTATCGAAACACTCGGCATATTCGCGGTCGCTCAAGGGGGGGGCATTGAAAACGGTGCCGTTGTTTATGGCAGTCATGATACTCTCCTCTTAATTTACGGTGTTCACATCAAAAATTGGGCACTGATCAAAGATACCAAAAAGTCAGCTGCCTGTTAAAAGCTTGGTAACTCAGCCCCCGTATAACCTGTCGCATCAGGAACCTTTTAGGTTTCGGCGAGGGCTCTATACCGGATTCAGGCAGAGGTGCTTAGATACTTCACCAGCGTAAGCCGGTTGCCATCCACGGCGTTCGGTATATAGCGCACCTCATCTACCGACTGGCACGCGAGATACAGGCCGATGCCGCCGGGCTCATGATCCAACGACACCGTCCCACTGTATGCATGGGACTCGGCCTCGAAGTTGAACGGTTCGCCCCAGTCGATCACTGTGACCTCCAGCCCCCCATCTAGCGGGGTCAGCTCCATGGCGAAGCGGTTTTCCTTCCCATCGCCGTGTCGGATCACATTACTGACCACCTCGTCGACGCCCAGTACCAGCCTGCCTGCCTCCCGCTCGTCGAAACCAGCGTCCCTGGCCATACCTTCAACCAAGGCGGCCACCTTAGCCAGTATTTCAGTGCGGGCCGGCCACTCCATGCGCACGCTGCGGACATAGTTGGCTTCATCGGTAGCCGGCAAGTCTGCAGACTGGCGTTGCAGCAATAACAGGGTGATGTCGTCGTGCTGCTCGGCGTCGCCTCGGAAGGCATCGACCCGTGCCAGTAATTCATGGGCAACCGTCTGCATATCCCCCTGAAGCTTCCCCAGAACTTTCTTCAATCGGCCAAGCCCCCACTCTTCCTGCTCCGAATTGCAGGCCTCGGTGATGCCGTCCGAGTACAGCAGGATGCTGTCACCGGGTTCCAACCGCAGTTCCAGGGTTTCATAGCGGGTGTCCGGCATGGCGCCCAGTGGCAGTCTGGGCTTGGCCATCACGATCTGCATGCCACCGTCGGCGCGGAGTAGCAGGGGCGGATTGTGACCAGCATTGACAAGCCGCAGATGGCCCGTATCCGAGTGGTATTCGCCATACACAAGGGTGACAAACATGCCGGAGGGATTTTCGTCGGCCAATGTACGATTGATACGCCTCAGCACCTCGGCCGGGGGAACACGGCGTTGGGCCACCTCGCGCACCAGGGTGTGGGTAATGGCCATGAACAGCGCGGCCGCAGCACCCTTATCGGAGACATCGGCGACCACAATGCCAATACGGTCGCGGGACAAACGGAAAAAATCGTAGTAATCGCCCCCAACCTCGCGGGCCGGCCGTGTGAGACCCGCAAGATCCAGTCGGGCCTCCAAGTCGGCGAACGGGGGAAAACGATGCGGCAGGATCCCCTTCTGAATCTCGGCGGCGATTTGCAGCTCTTTGTGATAGCGCTCTTTTTCCGCGGTGGCGCTACGCACTTCCTCGATGTTTCGCTGTATGGCTGCACCCATGTGGTTGAAGACTTGGGCCAGGTGGCGGGTCTCTACTGGGCCCTCATTCTCGGGCAAACGCCGATCCAAGCGTCCCGCGGCGAAATGCTCCGCTTGACCCACCAGGCGGGTCAGTGGGGCTGTGATGTTGGCGGCCAGGGCCAGGACGATCGTCAGGGTGATCGCTATTATCAGCACCGCCGCCAGCAACATTTTTTGTTTGAGCCGGGTCACAGGGCGCATGATTTCCTGCAGCGGTAGGACGATGAGCAGGGTGGCACCGGTGGCCTCTATGCGACTGCTCACCACCCAGCTCGGTTGGCCTAGAAACGGATCAGTAAGCACCGCAAGCTCGTCACCGCTGTCGGCCGTTAGCCTTTCCAGCATCCTCAGATTACCGTCGTCAGAAGCCTTGATCATTGTCTTCAGGTCCTGCTCCGATAGCAGGCCCTGCCGGGGATGGGCGATCAGGCGACCGCTCGCCGTGATCAGGAATGCGTAACCACTGTCGGCCACCCGCAGAGCCCGGATTTGGTCCACCAGCTCCCCTATAGAGATATCCACCGTAGCCACCCCCAGGATTTGCCCCTGACGCCGGATGGGTGCGGAGTGGGTAACCATCAGGATATTGCCGCCGCCCTCGTCGAAATAGGGCTCGCCCCAGGTCGCACTATTCTGTTCCAGTGGGGTGCGGAACCAGTCCCAGTGCGAATAATCGTAGTCCGCCGTGGCCAGCGAGGTTGAACGGATCCCCTCAGGTCCGCGGTACAGGTAGGGTGCGAAACTTCCCAGCCCGGTGGCTTCGGGGATGAGGGCGACGGTTGAGCCATAGATAAAGCGGTACTGCTCCAAGGTGTTGCGGATGCGTTTCTCGATACGGACCGGGTCCAGCTCCGAGTCATTAGCCACGGCCAGTGCGAGGCCTTGGGCCACAGTTTGTGCGGTCTGGAACAGCAGATCGAACTCGCCGGCATGGGCTCGCGCCAGTGCCCTGCTTTCACGCTGGATCTGCTCCTCCAGGATATTCCTGCTGGTATTGAAGGCGAGCACGAACAATGCCAGAAACAGCAACAGCATTGCTGGTATCAATGTGGCCAGGAGACGGGTGCGCAGTCTCATGCTGGAATCCGTTCAGTGTGTCCCGTGAAAACGTAAACAAGATAAGAGCAGCCTGATATGTCCATGGAATTCTATCTACAGATAGCGGCTTTCTCTCCGAGCCTATGCGAAGGAAGAAACTATCGCAATAGCCTCACCGTGCTTGCCGTCGTGGTTTAGAGTATTAATTGCACATATTTCTAAAGCAGTCGCGTCATCCAGTCACGCCGATACTTTTGGTTACTTTATCTGACGATACAGACGAAACCTTCCAGTCCGGTGGGTTTCGTTATGTGTGACATCTCGGCCTTACAGCGTACTGCTATCACCGGGGCTTCCTCAAGGACCGAAAGGATCCGCATCTCACCGCCGCAGTGCAGGCAGATGAGCGGGTCCACTTCGGAGACTTTTTTGATCAGTTGCGCGTGCGCTGCGGGCGACCTGGGATAGAATCATCCTACACTTGATACACTTCGAATGTGAATGGGATAACGGACGTAACCGTGAGTACTGACCAGATAGTTATATCGCTGACATTTTTTGTATACCTGTTGCTGCTGTTCGCCATAGGCTGGGCGGCTTATACAAGGACCAAGGACCTTGGCGACTTCATTCTCGGCGGCCGGCGGCTGGGCAGTTGGACAGCAGCATTGAGTGCTGGTGCATCGGATATGAGTGGCTGGCTGCTGCTTGGCCTGCCGGGGTTTGCCTATCTGTCCGGCATGGAATCCGTCTGGCTGGCAGCGGGCTTGCTGGCAGGCACCTGGCTAAACTGGCGCACTATGGCAGCGCCTTTGCGCAGCTATTCTGAAATTGCGGGAAATTCGCTGACCATCCCGGCATTCTTACGCCAACGCTTCCGCGATGACTCAGGTCTCATTCAAGTGGTGTCCGCCTCATTCATCCTGTTGTTCTTTGTTTTCTATACCAGTTCCGGGCTGGTTGCCGGCGGCAAGCTGTTCCAGTCCGTTTTCGGTCTTGATTATATTTGGGCAGTTGTCGTTGGTACCTGTGCCATTATTCTCTATACTGCGGTGGGTGGATTCCTGGCGGTTTCCTGGACTGATCTGATGCAGGCTCTGCTGATGGTGGCGGCTCTGATAGCGGTACCTGTGATGGCAATCAACGAACTGGGTGGTATTGACGCGACATTCAATCTGGTGAAGCAGACCAACCCTGATTTACTCAATGCGATGACCTCCAATGAAGGGGTTGGCCTGTCACTCATCAGTGTATTGTCTTTGTTGGGATGGGGGCTTGGCTATTTCGGCCAACCTCATATACTTGCCCGGTTCAAGGGCATCGAGTCGGTTGCGGCAATCCCAAAGGCCAGACGCATCGCGGTCAGTTGGACATTTCTCACCCTGACAGGAGCCAGCCTGGCGGGTATTGCAGGTATAGGTTGCCTGGATCCCCCGCTGATAGGAGCAGACAGTGAGAAGGTATTTATCCAGCTTGTGGGCTTGCTTTTTCATCCAGTCATCGCCGGGATCTGCCTGGCCGCCATACTCGCCGCAATCATGAGTACGGCTGATTCACAGTTGCTGGTGGCTTCCTCTGCTTTGACGGCAGATCTCTATAAAGGAATTATCCGCAAGACGGCTACTACCCGGGAGCTCATGTGGGTGGGAAGGATCACGGTGATTCTCATTGCCTTCATCGCCTTCCTGCTGGCCCTGAATCCGGAGAGCAAGGTGCTGGACCTGGTGGCCTATGCCTGGGCAGGATTCGGCGC
>CBDVCD010000257.1:0-5187 GCA_965372385.1 uncultured Gammaproteobacteria bacterium
ATGGTACGCCTTCAATGATGATCAATTTCGTGGCTTTCAAACGACGGTGGGGGTAGTTGGACCGGCTTCCCTGGCCGAACAGATACAGAAAGCTGTTCACAAACTGATTGGTAGTGATGACCCCAAGGGCTGGGATAACCAACTCGCCAATGAGCCAGTGATCAACCTCAACTATATGTACAAGAAAAAACTGTGGAGAATGGGAAGTCTCCCAGGTCTATCACTTGATACTTCGGCTTCCGGTAATATTGTCCTGGGAAACATGTTCACCCAGGTGCTGGCATCACTCGAAACGCGATTTGGGCACAATATGCCCCGGGGTTTTGTCTATGTCATAGATCCTATCGGCTACAGCATGCACTATGATGCTGCCTTGGCACCTGCGAATCCAAATGACGCCTCGTACTATGGCTCGCTTGTCCTACGGGGTGTAGCCGTTGCCCACAACATATTTCTCGATGGCAATACGTTCAAAGACAGTCATAGCGTGCCAAAGGAACCACTTGTCGGTCAGCTTATTCTTGGCCTTCATTACGAACGGCCTGACTGGTCAGTTCATTTTAACGCGATCTACACAACCGATACGGTTGACAGCAGCCAGGTTACAGCGGCAGAGGGGAATGAGATGTTCGGCAATGTAATCATTGAGTGGCGGATGTGAAACAACGGAAATCTCAATAATCTGATGGCAGTGATTGCCGTGTCAGTCCAGCCCTGGGTAGCGATTAGGCGCGAGGACGCAAACACATTTTCTATTTATCCCGAGTGCTTTTGTTGATTTTTAGGTTTCCTCTGCGGTTCAAGCGTATTCAGAAATGCACGTTCACCCGCCAGCAATTCTGAAATCGATGCCTTGGAGTGTTTCGATGGTTTTGTGTACTGGGCAATGTTCCGCGACCCTCCGAAGGGCTTCGCGTCGGCACTGGCTACCGCAATCAGCATTTGGCAACCTGACCGTTACTTTGATATTGGTTAGACGTGAGGGACGGTCAGTTTTTTCATAGTCCACGTCTATCGCCATATCGCGGGTATCCATCCTATGTCGTTCACAATATTCGGCCACCAAAGCGCCCACACAGGACCCCAGCGAGGCGATGAAAAGCTGTGGCGGCATGGGACCACGATCCTTACCTCCTATTTTCGGGGGCACATCGATGGTCAGGCGATGCTTGCCAACAGTGGTTTCAAAAAGCATATCACCTTTGTATTCAGTCGTAATCGTAGGCATATTAGTGAATCTCCCGATCTGAAATGTGCGTCTGAAAACTCCTGATCCAGTATTTCATGCACAGATGAATTTATCATCGCCTTCCCTGGCGATGAACCAACCGATTGTTACGCTACGTCTAACATCTCCTCGATCTGTTTCTCATCCTCCAGCCAGTCCTCTATTTCATGACCAGGTTTGAAACCCCGGTACTTGGCCCGATAGTACGCGACTTCAGAAATCATCAGCTGCCGCTCTTCCTCGTTGTTGGGTTGCTCAAGCGAGGTCACTTTTGCTGTTGGTTTTACCGATTTGGTTTTTGCAGGTTTTTTGGATTTGGATGCCATAGTTACAACTCCTCGTTACATTCGTAGTTTTAACATCGATAATTTCAGAGGAAAATCATTCCATAAGATTTCCTCCAGCCTAGTTCGAAAATGCTTTGCTTGCGAAGGTAAACAAAGCATACATGGTTGCTTTTGCACCAACCGGAAATTCCCTTTTCTACTTCCTTTATATACCTATTTGTTCAGGTATAGATGTAACATGAGTCACACTCGTATCAAGGTGAAGTGATTGGTGGAACTTGGCTTTTTCTGTAGATCTGGTGCAGTAGAAAATTGGGTGGCTTATAATCAAGCGTTACCAGAAATGACAACACAATAGATAAGAAGATGCAGCAGGATTCCCCGCACTATGCCCACTGCCTTGAAATACTGGGCCAATCTCCGCTGTTTGCCAGTCTGGACGATGCCTTGCTGGAAGATATGCTGGGGATATTCCACTACGAGACCCGGGATAAGGATGAAACTGCCATGTCGCCAAAGCAGGTCTCGGATTGCCTTTATATCGTCATCAGTGGCCGGGCCAAGGTCTCCGTTTACAACCCGGACAGCGGAAGAGAGCATATCCTGTTTCTGATCGGACCGGGTGACGGCTTCGATCTCATCAGCCTGCTGGACGGCGAGTGGTATGACGCCGTGGCCACGGCCCTTGATGATATGGAGGTTCTTTCCACCACTGTCGAGCATGCAAGAGCTTGGCTGAATCAGCACCCGGATTTCAACCGGACCTTCCTGCCCTATCTGGGGAAACAGATGCACGCACTGGCAGACCAGGTTGCCGACCTGTCTCTATATGATACTGAGGCGCGGCTGGCCCGGCTCATCCTTCGGCATCTGGCGCCCGGCAATTTGTCCAACGACATACGCCTCATCAACGATCTGTCTCAGGAAACCCTGGCCTCAATGATCGGCTCGGTGAGGGTGGTGGTCACCCGCCATTTACAGAAATGGAAGCATAAAAAAATCATTTCCGGCCGGCGTGGACGCTGGTCGGTGCTGGATCTCCAGGCGCTGCTGGAGAAGGCGGAACAGCAACTACGGGATCGAATACCATAATTTTTCGGTATAGACTCTTCATCATGCAGGGCAGGCCAGCTCATGGCTGGGCTGGGCGAAGTGCTGCCATGCTGACAATTAACATGGCGTAATGGATGATCGCCCAATCCGCTGTAATCCTCTCTCTTCCACCTTCACTTTTATCTTGTTCATTGTTACCTAGGTTACATCGCCTGGCGTTTGATCGGAATAGCATGTTTTTAAAGGGTGAATTTTTCCCCTTTACAGAGTGTGAGAAACAGATCATTAACAAAAGAGGTAAATAGCCATGTTACAGGAAATGAAACAGCAACTCGTAGAGAACATTAAAAAAGCCAAGGAGCGCGGTGAACTGACTGCACACCAGGTGTATGACATTACCCGCGATGGCGTCGCACAGACCGCAGAAAAACTGAAGGGAGGGGCAAAAGATCTGCGTGAGATCACGAAGGAGGCGGTAACGACGACAGTTCAGGCGTTAGTGGATGCAGGAGAGGCCAGTCAGGAAAAGATCTCTGCAGCACTGCATGGTGCGGTCGACGGCGTAAAGCAGACCGAGTCGCAGATACTGGATACCACTCACAAGGAACTTAGTCAGGCCAAGAAACGGTTGTGGGACGAAGAGGCCAAGCTGACCGAAGGGGTGCGTACTGCTATAGGTGGAGCCAAGGATGCCGCCGGCAATTTTACCGGGGAGGTGAAAGACGGTATCGAAACCGCGGTGACCGACGCCAAGCTCAAGAGTGCGGAGCTGCTCGGCCTCACACGGGATACGGTTAAAGAGGCGGTCCACAAAGCGATCGATAGCGGAACGAAAGTAGAAGAAACGGTGGTGGACATCACCCGGGACGCGACCGCAAAGGCACTGGAAGAGGCTCGTTTCAGTGCAGGGCGGGCGCGTAAGGTGTCCGAATCTGTGCTTTCGGCGGCGGTGGAAGCGGCTGAGGAGCTGGGTAGCAACGTCAAGGAAACCGCGAGTGCGGCTGCCGAGGGGGTACGTCAGGGGCTGACCGACAGCGTAGAGTTCACTCGCAAAAGCATCGCCAAAGCGGGTAAGGGTTTTTCCGCCGACAACCTAGGGGATCTGGAGCAGACCAAAGAGGATCTGGAAGCAGTCGGTGACCTGTTCGTCGAGACCCTGCGCAAGGTAGCCGATAGTTCGGGCGAAGCCGCCAAGGATATCTTGCACGAGTTGGCGGACGACGCGAAAAAGGCCGGTTCCAGCCTGCGTGAAAAGGCGGGGGCCGCCTCACATACGGCGGCGGAGCGCATGAAGGAACTGGGCAGTGAAGTGGTACATAAGACTGGAGAAGTCAGCGGCAAGGCGGCGCACGCCTTGGGCGAAGAGACGAAGGAGCTGGGTGAGCGGATGCTGACCGTGGCCAAGGGTGCTGCCACGGGCATGTGGAAAGGCGCGAAGGAAGCCTTTCACAAAGATGAAAACACGGAAGACAAATCATGAAAAAGGCTTTCGCCACAACTTTTCTGATACTTAGCCTGGGTGCAGGTCTACCCGCCTCGCAGGTTCTGGCTGCACCCGAAACCGGATCGCAAGCCAGCCAGGAAAATGCAGAGCAAGGCTGGCAGGAAGCACTGAAAACCCAGGTTGCATTGGCCAAGGCCAAGGTTTCGCTGCTTCAGGCACGCAGCGAGCTCTGGTTGGAACAGAACAATGCGGCGGCGCTGCATTCACTGGATGAAGCCCGTGCTAACCTGGACGAAGGCTGGCGTTCTGCAGACCAGGTGACACGTTCCCGTATCACGGAGCTGAAGCTCCAGGTCGACCAGACCAGTAAGCTGTTACGGGAAAAGGGCCAGGAAGCTGAAGTTGAGTTACGTATAATAGCAGATCGCAGTGAGTTGGCGCTGAATGCAGCCATGGCTCAGGTCCAGGCCAGGAGTGCAGCCCTCAGAGATGAAGCTGCCACCCGTTATGCCCTGGTTCAAACCAAGGCAGCGGCGCTGAAAGCCCGTATTGCCTTGGAGATCGACAAATCCCCAGAGAGGGCGCAACAGGATTTGCAGAATGCCGAAAACTATCTGCAGCAGGCAAAGGCCAGTGCCAGCAAAGCAACAGCGGAGCAGATCGCTCAACTGCAAAACCAGGCTCAGACAGCGCAGCAGGCCGTTCGTGAAGAAGCTGATATGGCCAAATCCCACATCAGCGCTTTGGTGGTGTCTACGGAGGAACACATACAGGCCTATGGAAAGACCATCCAGGAAAGTGAAGAGGCAAAATTGCTGAAGAAGCACTATGGGAATCTGGAAGCGAAGGCTGCTCTGCTGAAGGCCAACCTGGCAGCGAAGACCGATGCTACCGGGAAGCAGGCCGCAGCCTATCTGGATGAATCCAGGGCTTGGTACGACAGCCTGAAGTCACAGGCTTCACAGCGTTGGCACAAGGAGCTGACCGACATGTCGGCGCGTATCGATGAGACGAAGCAGGCTGTGGAGCGTAAAGACAAGCAGGCGCGTGCCAAGCTCGCGGAGTTGTTGGAACGGGCGGCAGCGATGCTTAAGGACGAGGAGTCAACTCAATAAATAGTTAATGGGGTATCCACATGAGTGCGGTAACCTCTACCGGTTGTGGTCTCGCCATGG
>CBDVCD010000258.1:0-5175 GCA_965372385.1 uncultured Gammaproteobacteria bacterium
AGCGCTGCGCTGTTCATGCCGCTGCCTCTTCCAGCAGCCAGCCATAGCCCCGCTCTTCGAGCTCCAGAGCCAACTCCTTGCCGCCGGAACGGATGATGCGTCCAGCGGCCAGCACATGCACATGGTCCGGTTCGATGTACTCGAGTAGACGCTGATAGTGGGTCACCACGATCATAGCCCGTTGCGGAGAACGCAGCATGTTGATGCCATCGGCTACGGTGCGCAGGGCATCGATATCCAGACCGGAGTCGGTCTCATCGAGGATCGCCAGAGTCGGTTCCAGCAGCGCCATCTGCAGGATCTCGTTGCGTTTCTTCTCACCGCCGGAAAAGCCCGCATTGACCGAGCGCTTCAGCAGTTTCTCGTCCAGCTGCACCTGTCTCGCCTTCTCCCGCACCAATTTCATGAAGGAGATCGCATCGATCGCCTCCTGACCGCGGGCCTTGCGAATAGCGTTGAGGGATTCCCGCAGAAAGGTCATGTTGTTCACCCCGGGCAGCTCCACCGGATACTGCATGGCCAGGAAGAGACCCTTGTGGGCCCGCTCCTCGGTTGCCAGCTCGAGTAGATCCTCCCCCAGCAGCTCTACTTCACCACCGGTGACTTCGTAGCCGTCCCGTCCGGCGAGGATATGCGCCAGGGTGCTCTTGCCCGAGCCGTTCGGCCCCATGATGGCATGCACCTCGCCTGCCTTGACCTCCAGGTCAATCCCCTTGAGGATCTCCTTATCCTCCACATTTGCCTGCAAATTCCTGATCGATAACATCACTACAACCTCAATACCTTAGTTGATACATCCCCTCCCCCACCGGGGGAGGGTCAGGGAGGGGCCAGGTTCAGCCCACCGCCCCTTCAAGACTCAGGGAAAGCAGCTTCTGTGCCTCCACCGCGAACTCCATGGGCAGTTCATTGAAGACCTCTTTGCAAAATCCGTTGATGATCATGGACACTGCATCCTCTTCACTGAGCCCCCGCTGCTGGCAATAAAAGAGCTGGTCCTCGCCTACCTTCGAGGTGGTCGCCTCGTGCTCCACCTTGGCGGTGGGGTTCTTCACCTCGATATAGGGGAAGGTGTGGGCGGCGCATCGGTCACCGATCAGCAGCGAATCACACTGGGTATGGTTACGGGCGTTCTCCGCCCCGGGCGCCACACTCACCAGACCGCGGTAGGTATTGCTGCCATGCATCGCCGAGATACCCTTGGAGACGATGGTGCTGCGGCTGTTCTCGCCGATATGAATCATCTTGGTCCCGGTATCCGCCTGCTGGCGCCCCTTGGTCACTGCCACCGAATAAAACTCACCCACCGAATCCTTGCCCCGCAGCAGGCAACTGGGATACTTCCAGGTGATCGCGGAGCCGGTCTCCACCTGGGTCCAGGAGATGCGCGAACGGTCGCCTCGACAATCGCCCCGCTTGGTGACGAAGTTATAGATACCGCCGCGTCCCTCGTTGTCCCCCGGATACCAGTTCTGTACCGTGGAGTATTTGATCTGTGCGTCTTCCAGGGCAACCAGTTCCACCACCGCGGCATGCAGCTGGTTCTCGTCACGCATCGGGGCGGTGCAGCCCTCCAGGTAGCTCACGTAGCTGCCTTCATCCGCGACGATCAGGGTGCGCTCGAACTGGCCGGTGTTCGCCTCGTTGATGCGGAAATAGGTAGAGAGCTCCATGGGACAGCGCACCCCTTTGGGGACATAGACGAAGGTGCCGTCACTGAACACTGCGCTGTTGAGGGCTGCAAAGAAGTTGTCCCGATCAGGCACCACCGTGCCCAGGTATTTCTGTACCAGATCGGGATGCTCCCGCAGGGCCTCCGACATGGAGCAGAAGATCACCCCCGCCTTAGCCAGGGGCTCACGGAAGGTGGTGGCCACCGAGACACTGTCGAATACCGCATCCACCGCGATCCCGGAGAGTGCCTTCTGCTCATCGATTGGGATACCCAGTTTCTCGTAGGTGGCCAATATCTCTGGATCGACCTCATCCAGACTCTTTAGACCCTTCTTTTTCTTGGGTGCGGAGAAATAGGAGATCGCCTGATAATCTATAGGTGGATGGTGCAGAGAGGCCCAGTTGGGTTCCCGCATCGTAAGCCAGTGATGATAGGCCACCAACCGCTTCCGCAGCATCCACTCCGGTTCGCCCTTGCGTTCCGAGATGGTCCGTACCACTCCCTCATCCAGGCCAGGCGGCAGGGTGTCGGACTCGATTTCGGTGATAAATCCCTGCTCATATTCGGCATGGATCAGGTCATCCATTGTAGTATCAGGTAAACCCATTGCGTTACTCCGGTTTATAACCAAGTATTTAACTTGGTTATAAAGTTAAATTTTTTTAGTCTGCCATTTGCTCAGCGTCATTTCGGTTCGGGCAGCGGTTACGGCCAAGCGCGAGACACAAAGCCTCAGCAAAGACACCCACAGCGATAAAAACCAATCCCGAAACAGTGGCTGACAGAGCTACAAACAGAAGACCCACGCCAAGACATAGTATGGCCAAGAACAAGACAGGACCTCCGCAACAATGGCGTGAAACAGGCAGAGAAAACCACATCAATTTATACTCCTCATCAGGTTGTCTGACTGTGCAACTATAATAACCTAGTAATATAGTCAGGTTTACTCTTTTTCAAGTATTATACCCAATGAGAATGTACGGGAAATGCGTCAAGATGAGCTACAGGCCGGACGCTATAAAGTGTTAGCTCGGAGACGAGATGATCAGGAAAAAAGATTCTCCACGATTTTCATCGGCAGGAAAAGCCGGGCACGGTGGTTATATACATCAAGAATCTGGAATCCGTATTGCTTATAAAACCCCTGTAAATCATCATGAAGCACATCAACCACCACAGCATAAGACGGCAAATGGTGGTTGATTTCATTGCAATGGCGCAAGGCTCGGATCAAAGTGATTTTACCGACCCCCTGCCCTTGCGCTTCCTTGTGGACAGCAAGCTGTGCAATCAGGATCACTGGAATGGGATAATGGGGCAATTTTTTAGCCAGGGATTGCGGCAAGCTTTGACGTTCGATCTCCGTATGGGACAGGGTGTAATAGGCACAAATCTCCGCTTCATCTTCTTCCGAGGACAATACCATCGTCATGCTGATCCCGGCATCCCTGTGCCTGAGTGCAAATTGCTGAAGGAAGATATTTAGCCCTGCGGTGCCGCAATCAAATGATTTACGGTTGTGCGCGGCTTTACTTAGCTCAAGAAAACCGCACGATGGTGTCACTGAATCCCTTTCTCTTTGGAATATTCCAGAGCTTCACGCAATTTCCTGTTCGGTGCATCGGCTGCCTCACAGGCACTCATAAAGCGATCAAAAACATTGTCTTCAAGCTTGATCGTTTCATGCTCACGGATAACCCGCTCAGCATCTTTGCGTATCAGACGTACGACATATTCCGTCAGGCTTTTCATCCCCTGAAGGGCTGCCGCTTTTTCTGCCGCCGCCTTGACAGATTCGTCAATTCTCATGTCTATACGTGATGTAGCCATAATCAGGCTCCTACCAAAATAAATTTTTACCTACGAATACCGTAGCAGAAATAAATACTATTGTACAGCATATTTCCGTACATATAATCCATTAGACAGCATTCCCAACTCGTATTCCACCAGCAGGTAGATCCCCGTCAACCACCCCCTCCCGCCTGAGCAGGTTATCGTCATCCAAGGTGGCGGCAAATCCAGTCTTACCTTCCGCCAGGTTGGCGCACTGGTTCCCCGGGTTGCACCCAGGCTACTTGCTAAAAAGGGTTAGCTCGGAGACGAGCTTAATTATTTGCCTAGATGGTTGAAGATCATTCCCGGCATACCCGCGGCGATACCGAGATAATCAGCGACCGTAACCTTCACATCCGGGTATTGTTTCTGCGCTATCTTCACCTCAGCCGGTATATCCTCCGCAACATGCCTGCCGGCGGAGAGAAAATAGGGGAACACCAGCACCTCCGCGGCCCCATGCTGAATGCAGTATTCAATACCCTCAGGAATGGAGGGTTGTGCCAGCTCAAGAAAGGCCGCTTCGACTCTATCAAATGGGTTCTCCCGGCTGGAAGCCAAACGTTCGGCCAGTTCCCTGATTTCATCGTTTGACGCAGCTCTGCGGCTACCGTGAGCTACCAATAACAGGGCCGTTGGATACTCGCTACTCATTTAAAATGAAAACCTCAATAGGGTGACTGAAACAATCTATATTGATTGGAACTGTTGAAAACGACAACCAAAATGATGTTGTTGGGTGTGTAGATAGGTTGCTGATTGGTTGGCAGTACAAAAAGACTGGCGTGCCGATCCACCACTGTCGTCGACGGCCCAACTTGGCGATGGCTGGGTGGAATCCTCTGCTTCCCTGGCATTGTTAGTCCCCAGTGTGGTGATTCCCGTGCAACACAACCTACTGATCAATCCGGCACATCGTTATTTCGAGCGGGCCCAACAGATGGTCCGCAACGAAGCGTTCGATTTTGATCCACGGTTTGTCAAAATCTGATGGGAGACTTCTGAAAAGAACTGGCTAAATGTGAATCTGGAGGCCTGAAAAAAGTGGCAGGAAATACTGAATTGTTCAACGAGTCGCTGTTGCTTGCGGTATGCTACCCGCTAGCCCATTGTTGCAACACTCTGGTTGACTAAATGATTGTCCCCGGAAAAGAAGACCGGCTACCTGATCATGCATGCACCAAACGCAACAACGACATAACCGTTGCCCGCAACCGTCATCGACATCTTTCCATTATTTTCATCAATAACCATGGTCCAGCCAGTGCCATCGGCTACACCCTCTATTCCGTCATCACCACCTTGCAGAATCAGTTTACCATCCAGGTGTTCGGAACGCTCTATCGGGGTACTGGCATCGATCCCGCCATCGTGTTTACCGGTCAACACCTTGTTAGCGGTATCCACATTGAAAAAATTCGGGAGATTGACGCTCTGCGGTGCAACTATCCTGCAGCGCTGGGCGGGCAAACATTCATTGACCAGCTGGTTTGCACAGACCAGCGTCTTACTACCGTCAAAATCACTCGCCAAGGTCAAGCCAACCTTTAACAGACACACTGCGAGTAATACTGTAGGGATAATTACTTTCATGTCATGTTCCCCCATTACTTGACGGTATAGCCACGGCCTTCCAGGCAGGCTGAATAGGCACGGTTATA
>CBDVCD010000259.1:0-5139 GCA_965372385.1 uncultured Gammaproteobacteria bacterium
TTAATCATGTTGTTCTTCGTGCTCTTCGTGTGCTCTGTGGTGAATATCCTGTATCCTAGCGCGCCATGAGCGATAAACACCTGACTAAAATACGATTTGACCAGTTCGAACTGGCCCCACAAATCCTCCAGGGCATCCAGGATGCCGGTTTTACCTACTGCACCCCCATCCAGGCCGAGGCCCTGCCGATCCTCCTCGAAGGCAGGGATCTGGCGGGGCAGGCTCAGACCGGTACGGGCAAGACCGCGGCCTTTCTGGTTGCCACTCTGCAGCATCTGCTCAATCATCCTGCCGATGAACGGCGTCGGCCCAACCAGCCCCGGGCCCTGATGCTTGCCCCCACCCGTGAACTGGCGGTGCAGATCTACAACGATACCCAGACCCTGACCAAACACACCGATTTCAGCTCCATGGTGGTCTTCGGCGGCACCGGTTACGACCAGCAGCGCAGACAGCTGGAGCAGGGGGTCGACCTCCTCATCGGCACACCGGGCAGGCTGATCGATTATCTGAAGCAGCGTGTCTACGACCTGAATGCGATCCAGGTCATCGTGCTCGACGAGGCAGACCGCATGTTCGACCTCGGCTTCATCAAGGACATCCGCTTCATGCTGCGGCGTTGCCCCAAACCTGAACACCGGCTGGGCATGCTGTTCTCCGCCACCCTCTCCTACCGGGTCAAGGAACTGGCCTACGAGCACATGAACAACCCGCGGAATGTGGAGGTGGAACCGGAGCAGGTCACCGCCGAGAACGTGCGGGAGGTCTGTTACATGACCGCCAACGAGGAGAAGATACCCCTGTTGGTGGGCCTGATCCGCAGCCTGGAGAATGCCCGCAGCATCGTCTTCATCAACACCAAGCGCACCGCCGACAAGGTGTGGGGCTTTCTGCAGGGCAACGGCATCGACACCGCGGTGCTCTCCGGCGATGTGCCACAGAAGAGACGTCTCAGTCTGCTGAAACGGTTTCAGGAGGGTGAGGTCTCGGTGCTGGTAGCCACCGACGTGGCCGCCCGGGGACTGCACATCGCGGATGTCACCCATGTCATCAATTTCGACCTGCCAGAGGATGCGGAGGATTATGTCCACCGCATCGGCCGCACCGCCCGGGCCGGGGCCAGCGGCGACGCCATCAGCTTTGCCTGCGAGACCTATGCCTTCTCCCTGCCAGATATAGAGGCCTTTGTGGGCCACAGCATCCCCATGCAGGCGGTAGATCCGGCCATGCTGGTGGAGCTGGACCCGAAGAGCCGCATCTATCCCGAAAAAGGCAGCCGCCAACAGCGCCGCCCGAAGGATGGACGCAAGAGCCATGGCAAGGGCCATCACCACAAGGAGCACAAGAAACCGGAAGGCTCGGCGGACAAACCCAAGCGCCGGCGCCACACACGAAGCAGTCCCAAACCGCCGCAAAGCGGAGGCGATGCAACCTGAGATGGACCACAAGTGCGGTCGTTGCTCCAACTCCAAGTGCTGCACCTACACCACCGAGGCGCTGGGTGTGGCGCCCCGTTCCAAATCAGACTTTGAACACCTGCTGTGGCAGATCTCCCACCAGGGGGTGGAGATCTACAAGGACGAGGACGGCTGGTTCCTGCTGTTTCAGGGAAGATGCGAACATATCCAACCCGGCGGCGCCTGCGGCATCTACGAGGAGCGGCCGCAGATCTGCCGTGACTACGACAACGACTGGTGCGAGTTCGACGCCCCGGCGGAGGCTGGCTTCGCACTCTACTTCCGCAACTACGCCGAGTTGCTGACCTACTGTAAGAAACGCTTCAAGACCTGGGGACGCTAGGACTGGAACGGCTCACCAGGCAAACCCGGGGTTTGGGGTAGGAGTTGTCTATCCGTGCATTCTGGCGTACGGCAACCCAAAGTTTGTAGCCCGGGTGGAGCTTTGCGTAACCCGGGTTGCACCCGGGCTACGGATTTATCAAGATTTGTCGGGAAAGAGGTGACAAAACGCGTTGAGTCCCGGCATGATCTCGGAAAAGTCATGGATCGAGGGGTAGTCCCCAGCGGGCTTGGGTGGCGCCATGGAATCGGGCCTGAGCACCGCCAACAGCCAGCGGATGCCGTAGCCATGAGCGGATTCCAACACTGACGGGTTGTCATCCACGAACAGGGTGCGTTGTTTGTCGAAGGGTTCCAGCAGCTGTAATTTCTCCCAAAAGCCGGCATGCTCTTTGGGCAGGCCGATATCGTGAGAGCTGATCACCCGATCGAAAAAACCCGCCAGCCGGGTGCGTTCCAGCTTGAAGGCCAGGGTCTTCTGGTGGGCATTGGTCACCAGCACCCGCCGTTTGCCCGCGCACATCAGTTGATCGAGAAAATCGATCACATGGGGATGCACCGCGATCAGGTGCTCCACCTCCTCCTTCAGCAGTACGATGTCCAGCCCCAGCTCCTGGCTCCAGTGATCCACGCAGTACCACTCCAGGGTACCCTCCCGGCTCTTGTAGCGGATCAACAGTTCCTGCTTGGCGAGCTTGGGGTCCAGGCCTTTGATTTCGGCATACCGCTGGGGTACATACTCCAGCCAGAAGTGGTTGTCGAAGTGCAGGTCCAGCAGGGTGCCATCCATATCCAGCAGGACGGTATCGATTTGGTTCCAATCGATCATCGGTTAAAGTGGGGCCATGAGACAGTACATCATGATACCCGGGTTGCTGCCTCCAGTCTCGATTCCAGCCGCCTCGATGCGATTTTCATTGGATCATTGAAATGCCCGACAATCCCAGGATATTAAGCCAAAAGCTGCTCGCGCAGACCCGAATCTTCCGCATTGAAGAGGTTGACCTGCAATTCACCAATGGCCAAAAACGTACCTATGAGAGACTGCTCGGCGGCAGTCGGGGCTCGGTACTGGTGGTGCCGATGCTGGACGACGATACCGTGCTGCTGATCCGCGAATACTCCACCGGCAGTGGTGACTACCAGCTCGGTCTACCCAAGGGACGTATCGAAAAGGACGAAGACCCGCTGCAGGCCGCGGACCGGGAGATCCGTGAGGAGGTCGGCTATGGCGCCCGGGATCTGCGCTTGCTGCGTACCGTCAGCATCGTGCCCTCCTACATCCAACACCAGACCCATGTTATCCTCGCGCGCGATCTGTTTCCTGACCGACAGGAGGGGGACGAACCCGAACCTATCGAAGTGGTTCCCTGGAAACTCTCCAACTGGCAGGAGTTGCTGGCCCAACCTGACTTGACCGAGGCGCGCTCCATCGCCGCGCTCTATATGACAAGAGAATTTATCGCATGACCCTACCCGTACCCATGGAACAACTCCTGGAACTCGCCCGCAAGGCGGGGGCCGCCATTCTGGAAATCTACAACACCGACTTCAGTGTGACCGACAAGGCCGACAACTCGCCCCTCACCGAGGCGGACCTGACCTCCCACAACCTCATCGTCGCTACCCTGGAGCAACTGACCCCGGAGATCCCGGTGCTCTCCGAGGAGTCGGCCACAATCCCCTTCGAAACCCGCCGAACCTGGCGGCGCTACTGGCTCATCGACCCCCTCGACGGCACCAAGGAGTTCGTCAAGCGCAACGGCGAATTCACCGTGAATATCGCCCTGATCGAGGAGCAGCAGCCGACCCTGGGGGTCATCTATGCCCCGGTCATCGACAAGCTCTACTACGGCGTGGTGGGAGAAGGCGCCTGGATGAGTGAAAACGGGGCAGATCTGAAGCCGATCTCCGTGGTGAAGAAGCGCCGCAACCCAACCCTGGTAGCCGGCAGCCGATCTCATGCTGGGGAATCACTGCTGAAATTTCTGGCGAATCTCGGCGAGCATGAACTGCTCTCCATGGGCAGTTCGCTCAAGTCCTGCCTGGTGGCGGAAGGCAAGGCAGACCTCTATCCCCGCCTCGGCCTGACCTCCGAATGGGACACCGGCGCCGCTCAGGCCATCGTCGAAGCAGCAGGCGGACAGATCACCATGCTCGATATGCAGCCCCTCAGATACAACACCAAGGAGTCACTGCTGAACCCTCATTTCTTTGTTTTCGGGGATACCAGTGAGGATTGGTCGAGGTTTCTTGCCGACAGCTGATCTGCCAACAGCATTCACCCTATCGTTGAAAAATCCTTCAATGTAGGGTGGACACCGCCCACCTAATATCTCTCGCTCTCGTTCCCACGCTCCTGCGTGGTAACGCATACCGAGGCCAGAAGTTACCTCGATACAGGTTCCCACGGAGGACCGTGGGAACCAGTTAATCTATCCTCTGGTGGTGGGCGGTGCTCACCCTACCTGACTTCAGCTGCTTCTAGCGTTACCCGACTTGAGAAGTAACAATTCGTCAGGGACGGATATGTTGCAGCTCAGTCCAATCCCAAAACAATACGCCAATACACTTCAACCTCGTTGATTTCCTTTTCAGTGAGTACGCCCAGCATATCACTGGTAATGCGTCGGTTATCGATAGTTCTTGTTTGATCCAGCATGATGTCGGAGTCGGATTTCACTCCATCGCGAGACTTGAGCCGATAACGCAGTGGCGCGGCATCTTCGATCAATTGTGTCGTCAGCGGAAGGACGGTCGTGCTTGGATGCCCGGCTTCGTTCAACAGGTTGCTCTGCATAATGACACAGGGTCGGATTTTTCCCGGCTCGGTACCTTTTGAAGGATTGAAATTGGCCAGATAGATACCGCCTCGTTTACAGGCCATCGGCATTTGCTGCTTCGAAGTCGACCGATGCATCGAGTGCCTGCTTTCTCGTCTTCAACGAGGCGGATTGCATTCGCTGCCGTAGCGCCTCACGGTCCAACTGCTGCTGGTAGTTTCGAACCGCGTCTCTGATGATACGGCTCTTGGTCGTACTCAAGCGTCTGGCCAGGCCGTTGAGAAGCGCATCAAATTCCGCATCGGCTTTAATGGTGACTGTTTTCATTTTTCGATGGTACTTGAATATGTAATACCGATTCAAGCATAGTCAGCTTATTCATGACAGGCAAGGGGGTACAGAGAAATTTATTAGGTGGGCGGTGCCCACCCTTCCAGACTCACCGCATTACCCGATTTTCAGCCTGAGTTTGTTTTTTCATCGATTAAGTTAGAATCCTGCAATTCAACCTAGAATCCTCAGTTGGATGGGGTAGAGTGTGCGTTTGTGGTGGTGCA
>CBDVCD010000260.1:0-5139 GCA_965372385.1 uncultured Gammaproteobacteria bacterium
TTCTACTGTTTTGCATTTGATCCACCGTTTCTTGACGTTCCAACGCGAAACATCAGAAAAGCGGTCATGCGAATCGACTCGGCCAAACCAGCCTAGCTGCCGTAGCTTAAAACCCACTGTATTTGCCGACAACTGCCAGCATACTGACCAACAGGCCCAGGATCAGATTGGTACCTATCAGACGGCGGATCAATAGCATCGCGGTCCCCGCTTTCGGCAGCTCCCCCGCCGACAAGGCAGCAGCCATGCGTCGATAGGGAACGGTATAGATGAAGGCGAAGATCACCGCCATCAAGCAGCCGATTCCCGCCATCAACCATTGTGAGATGAGTGCCTCACCACCTTGGACAGAGAACAGGATCCAGAATCCACTGGCAAGGATCGAGACAATCGAGACCCAAACCCAGGGAAAAAAGCCATCGAACACCTTGAGCATCAAGGGCAGACGCTGCGGGGGCTGCAACAGCTCATTGACCGCCGGCCGCAGTACCATATGCGCGAAGAACATCCCACCTACCCAGATGATAACCGCGATTAGATGCAAAGTAAGCGCCAGTGACATGATCGACTCCTTTTTCTTTTCAATTAAGGACAACACGTTGAGATTCGCCATTGTGCCCGTGCCGTGATGTTTGTCCAGCCAAAACTTACGATTTGTATTTCAAGCCGCTGCTGAGTAGACTACGCGGTTTTCCGCCGGCATCCCCGGCTGAGCTAGGGGTGAATTGGCATCCATTTTGGGTGCCTTTCGTTTTTCTGGGATAAAGAAAAATGTCAGACTCATTGATGGCGACCTACCAGCGGTTGCCGGTTACATTTACACGAGGTGAAGCGGCCTGGCTGTGGGATACAGAAGGTCGCCGCTACCTGGACGCCATCTCCGGTATTGCTGTCTGTGGCTTGGGCCATGCCCATCCGGCCATACAGCAGGCGCTGTGTGATCAGGCAGGCACACTGATCCATACCTCCAACCTCTACGGCATCCAGCATCAGGAGACATTGGGCGATCTCCTGACCAAGCTCTCGGGTATGGACCGGGTCTTTTTCTCCAACTCCGGCGCCGAGGCCAACGAGGCGGCGATCAAGATCGCGCGACTCCATGGCCATCAAAAAGGTATCGACAACCCAACCATCATCGTGATGGAAAACAGCTTTCATGGCCGCACCCTGGCGACCCTCACCGCCACCGGCAACCGCAAGGTGCAGGCCGGTTTCGAGCCTCTGGTAAAGGGCTTTATCCGGGTTCCCTTTGGCGACTTCGATGCCATTGCCGACATCTCCCAGAACAACACTGACGTGGTCGCCGTACTGGTGGAACCCGTGCAGGGTGAAGGTGGGGTCAACATCCCCCCCAGCGATTATCTCAATAGCATCCGGCAGATCTGCGACCAGCAGGAGTGGTTGATGATGCTGGACGAGATCCAGACCGGCATGGGGCGAACCGGCAGAATGTTCGCCCACCAGCACAACGGCATCCTGCCTGACGTCATGACCCTGGCCAAGGGGCTGGGCAATGGCGTGCCCATTGGCGCCTGTCTGGCGAAGGGTGCAGCGGCGGATGTGCTCAGCCCCGGCAAGCACGGCTCCACTTTCGGTGGCAATCCCCTGGTCTGCCGGGTTGGACTGAGCGTGCTGGAGACCCTGCGGACCGATCATCTGGTGGAGCGCGCCGCTACCCTGGGTGAACGCCTGCTGCAGGGATTCCGTGACTCACTGCGGAACACACAGGGCGTGAATGACATCCGTGGTAACGGCCTGATGATCGGCATCGAACTGGACCGCCCCTGCGGCGAACTGGTCAGTCAAGCCCTGCAGAAGGGCCTGCTCATCAACGTAACCACCGAGTCGGTGATCCGTCTGCTGCCACCCCTGATCCTCACCGATGAGGAGGCGGATCAGATCATCGAAGCCGTCTCCGCGCTGGTAACCGATTTTCTCTGAGCATTCCCTCGACGAAGCAGAATATGAACAAGAAACCCAGGCATTTTCTCTCTCTCCTGGATCTGAGCAGCGAGGAGCTGCTTGGCATCATTACCCGGGCCACGGAACTCAAGCACATGCAACATCGGGGGGACATCCACACCCCGCTGAAGGGCAAAAACCTGGGCATGATCTTCGAGAAATCCTCCACCCGCACCCGGGTCTCCTTCGAGGTCGGTATGGGACAACTGGGAGGACACGCCCTCTTCCTCTCCCCCCGCGATACCCAACTGGGCCGGGGCGAGACCATCGAGGACAGTGCCAAGGTGCTCTCCCGCATGCTGGACATCATCATGATCCGCACCTTCGAACAGGAGAAGCTGGAAAAGTTCGCCGCCAACTCCCAGGTACCGGTGATCAACGCCCTGACCGACTTGCTGCATCCCTGCCAACTGCTGGCGGATATGCAGACCTACTTCGAACACCGTGGCGATATCCGCGGCAAGACCGTGGCCTGGATCGGCGACGGCAACAACATGTGCCACTCCTACATCAACGCCGCACGCTGCTTCGGTTTCACGCTCAACATCGCCTGTCCGGAAGGCTACGACCCGGATGCGGCGATCCTCAACCCGGCTGGAGACCAGGCCCGCATCATCCGTGATCCTATGGATGCAGCCAGCGATGCCGACCTGGTGGTCACCGATGTCTGGGCCAGCATGGGACAGGAAGAGGAGCAGGCCCTGCGGGAGAAGGCCTTCGCCAACTATCAGGTGGATGAGGCGATGATGGAGAACGCGGCGCGAGACGCCTTGTTCATGCACTGCCTGCCGGCTCACCGCGGCGAAGAGGTCAGCGCCTCGGTGATCGACGCGGAAGACAGCGTGGTCTGGGAAGAAGCGGAGAACCGACTGCATGCACAGAAGGCGCTAATCGAGTTCCTGCTGCTGGGAAAATAGTCGGCATCCAACCAGAGAGGGCGGCCACTATTTAGCCCGCGGGTCGTGAAACTGCGGCATGTATCTAAATCCCATTTCCAACAACCTGTTAACTTTATCAACCTTTCGGTAGATGGATCGCCAATAATGAAAATCTCCAAGCCCCTTCTGCTCTGCCTGCTGCTGTTATTGCCCGGCCTGCTCACGGCGGAAACCCGCTATGTCACGGACATTGCAAAGATCACCCTGCGGACCGGTGAAAGTACTTCTCACCGGATCATCCGCATGCTCAGCAGCGGTACATCCCTCAAGGTCCTGTCAAACAATAAGAAGACCGGCTACAGCAAGGTCAGGACAGACAACGGGCAGGTCGGTTATATCCTGACCAACCAGCTGATGAATGAAAACACCGCACGCAGCCAGCTCAGCGCCCTGCAGCAGGAGCTCGACGATCTAAAGGCGACCCCAGGAGAACAGAGCAAGACCTTGACCGACCTGCAGCAGCAACATAGTGATCTGCGGGCCGCCCATCAGGAGTTACAGACGATCAAGCAGAAACAGGAGCAGGAGCTGCATAGCATCCAGCGCACGGCATCCAACGCGATCCGCATCTCCAACGAACGCAATGAGCTGCGCCAACAGGTCGCCAGCCTGACCCGGGCAGTCGCGGATCTCAGGCAGGAAAACCAGGATCTGAGTAACGAGGCAACCCGGGACTGGTTCCTGATCGGCGCGGGGGTGATCATCGCCGGCATCCTGATCGGCCTGATACTGCCCCACCTGCGCTTCCAGCGTCGCCGTAACAGCTGGGGATCACTCTAGAGATCATCTCCAGAATATTCGAGACGCGGCTTCCACGATGGCCCGTTTCCAGACATGTAGGGCGGAAAAGCGCAGCGCCTTCCGCCGCCTGAGGACAGCTGACATAATCCCAGCATGCCTGATTATCGCCGCAACCGTGTACCTGGCGGCACTTACTTCTTCACAGTCAATCTTCTCGAACCTAGAAGCGATCTGTTGATTCGACACATTGATGAATTACGCGAAGCAGATAGCAAAAACGGAAGAGCGTTCACGGGTGCATCTTCGCAAGGGTGAGCGGGGAGTTTGGCAGCGTCGGTTTTGGGAACATACCATTCGGGACGAGCGGGATTACGAGTCACACATAAACTATGTTCATATCAATCCGGTCAAACATGGCCTTGTGGAGAGAGTGCGAGATTGGCCCTATTCGACCTTTCATCGGTATGTTGAGTTGGGCGTGTATCCTGATGATTGGGCTGGGGATGCAGAATTGGAATTGGATACCGGTGAGCCAAGGGGTGAGTAGTCATCAAGGTGGAATGGCGGAAGGCGCTGCGCTTTTCCGCCCTACTCGCTTACTCGAGTAACTTACCCAGGCGCTCCCAGCGTATACCGGACTCGGATGAGTATGAAAACCAGACTTGTTTGGCGCGACCAATAACATCCATGAGTGGCACCGTGCCGAAGATTCTCGAGTCAGTCGATGCATCGCGATTATCACCGAGCACAAAGACCTCTCCTGGTGGGACAGTAAGACTGAATTCTTCGACTTCTTCACCCGCTGGCCAAAGCACTGCATACTCACCTCTGTCACCACGTTCGTGAAGAAGATTGGATTGTTCCGTGGATGTGATGGCTTGACCATTGACGAACACAGTGCGTCCTTGAATCTGGATGCTATCATCCGGCAGGCCGATGACTCGTTTGATGTAGAGCAGGGTGCGGTCGTTCGGATCAACGAAGATGGCGATGTCGCCACGCCGAATACTGTGTTTGCAACCAGGGCAGTTGACGCGCTTGTCAGCAAACAGATAATCGCCTTGCTGTACATTCGGTGTCATGCTTTCGGTTGGTATGCGGAAAGACTCCACCAGTTGACCACGGACATAATGGGTCGCACTGCCCATCACAGAAAGATAAGCGAACAACAACAAGGATACATAGATGGCGGGCTGTTGCCACGGATACGGTTGGTAGTCTGCGGAACGGCGCGCTACCCGCCATGCATCCCAGAGGCTGAACAGGTAGATCCCCAGGCTCACCAAGAGGCTCAATATCAGCAGGGGCATCAGCCAGGCAGGAGGCAGAGTCAACGCTACGATAGCGACAAATGGCAGTGAGATGAAGACAAACGCAAGGAATAGAAAAATCCCCTTGTTCAGTTGTCCGTTATAGAGCTGACCAAGCCCAGTATGGGCGATCTCGGCAATACTTAACTCACGGAGGTAAGCAAGGGCCAGCGGACTGCGATATTTTA
>CBDVCD010000261.1:0-5136 GCA_965372385.1 uncultured Gammaproteobacteria bacterium
AACGCCTCGGTGGTTTCCGGGAAGACCGTGGGGATACCGGCGCGAATCTCCTGCAGGGCCCAGAAATCCTGGTCCATGGGTTTGGCTCGGGACTCACAGGCCTGCCAGAGCTTGATGAGATCACTACTGGGGCCGACAACCTCAAAGCGGGGTGGTGATCCAGGCATCTTTATCAACACCGATTCAGCCAACTCGACGGCTTCATTCGCAGTGCTGGGGATGTCTGGAAAATGCGCCTGCAGCAGAGAGACGGCACAATCGCCAGTGATGCCAAAGCGGGCCAAATCGTCGCTGACATCGCGGATGATGACCTTGGACATCAGCACATACATCCTGAGCCGCTTGATCACCGACTCAAGATTGGCTCTGGGTGTCTGCAGGAGATAGGCTGGACCCCGGCGAAACACCCTGAAGTTAGCAATCATACGACCCTTCGCAGTGCAGCAGCTGCTCAGACTGCTATGGTCCTCGGTCACTTCGCGCATGTCGTTGGTCAACTGCCCCTGGAGAAACTGGAAGGCGTCCTCGCCCTCAACCTGAATCAGACCAAAGTGAGAGAGGTCGTTCAGGGCACACTCCAGCGTGGAGGATTGGCTTTCCACGGGGCGGGATTGCAGGAATTCAGACCATTCTTTATTCATGGTGGTGATGTAGCTTCTGGGTTTGGATAGGAACAGTGCGTATCATACCCGAACAAGATTAAGACGAAACTCCCCGGATTATCGGGGATTGATGCTAATGATGTTATTTTTGGATGTTATTGATGAATAAACCTGTAGCAGGCAGCCTGGTCCTGTATAAAATCCGCCCGGCCCGGGTCAAGGAGATGGCCGACAAGATTGAAATCGAGCTGGAGGGTGGCAAGACCAAGCGGGTGAGGGACAAGGACGTGACCCTGTTGCATCCGGGACCTCTGCACAGTCTGAAGGAGCTCACTCCCAGAAGTGGCGAGGTCGAGGAGAACTGGGAACTGCTCGAGGGCAGTACCACCGAGATCCGGGAGTTGACCGAACTGGTCTACGGCGATTACACCCCTGCCACCGCCTGGGCAGCCTGGCAGCTGGTGGAGGAGGGCATCTATTTTGCGGGCACTCCGGACAGTATTAAGCCCCGAGCTGCCGATGCGGTGAAAGAGGAGCAGGAAAAACGGGCCAGCAAGGCCCGGGAAGAGCAGGCCTGGAATGCCTTTATGCAAAGGATACAACAGGGTGAAATGCTGGAGGAGGATCTCAAGCCATTGGCTGAGGTGGAAGCCCTGGCCCTGGGCAGGCGGGAGGGGAGCCGCATCCTGAACAGCCTGGGGGTGCAGGAGACGCCGGTCAATGCCCATCGGCTGCTGGTGAAAACCGGCTATTGGGGGATCAACGAGAATCCCTACCCCCGTCGCATGGGGATCAATGAGGAGATACCCGACTATCCGGTCCCTGAGTTAGCGGAAGATCAGCGCCTGGATCTGACCCATCTGGATGCCTATGCCATCGATGACGAGGACAATGAGGATCCTGACGATGCGATCAGCCTGGATGGCGAGCGGATCTGGGTACATGTGGCGGACGTGGCCGCTCTGGTACCACCAGACAGTGAGATGGATCTGGATGCCCGTGCCCGGGGTGCCAATCTCTATCAGCCGGAACGAGTGATCCCAATGCTGCCCCAGGCGGTGACGGATCGTCTGGGGCTGGGGCTGGATGCGCAATCCCCGGCGCTCTCCATCTCATTTCGTCTGACGGAGACGGGAGAGATTGCGGACACACAGATCCATCTCACCCGTTTGAAGGTGCAGCGCATCAGCTATGCCCAGGCTGATCTGGCCATGCAAGAGGCGCCATTTGTGCAACTGCTGAGGATGAGCCGCGGCTACCGACAGCGTCGCGAGCAGGCTGGGGCGGCCTTCATTCAGTTGCCAGAGGTCAAGATCAGGGTCAAGGAGGGGCAGGTGGAGATTCATCCAATGCCTCCGCTCGAGAGTCGGGAGATGGTCACCGACCTGATGCTGGCGGCGGGGGAGGCGGTGGCCCGCTACTGTCTGGAAAGGGATATCCCGGTGCCTTTCGCCACCCAGGCGCCACCGGATGAGCCGGGGAGACCGCAAGGGATGGCCGCCATGTACGCCTATGTCAGAAAGTTCAAACCCACTCAGGTCAAGACCCAGCCGGAGCTCCACTCAGGTCTGGGTCTGGAGGCCTATACTCGTGCCACCAGCCCACTGCGGCGTTATTCCGACCTGCTGACTCATCAGCAGCTCAGGGCCCATCTGCGGGGTAAGGAGGTGATGGACATCCACAAGCTGTCCGAGCGGCTCAGCCTGGCGGAAATGGGCAGCATGGCGATCAGAAAGGCGGAAAGGCTGTCTAACAGCCACTGGCGGTTGATCTATCTGCGGGACAACCCGAAGTGGCAGGGCGACGCGGTGGTGGTTGCCAGGGAGGGTGAGCGCATCAAGGTTATCATCCCTGAACTGGCCATGGACGCCAAGGTGCGGGTAAAGAGCGCAGCGGATTTGAATGCGACTCTCCGCCTGAAACCCCGGGAGATCGATCTGCCTGACCTGGCATGCTATTTCAGGATTACCTGAGGCCGTCTCGATGAAAACATTTGCATTCGTACTGTTGGCCGGTCTATGGGTTGCCGGCTGCAGTCACTCCGAACTTGCTCAACGGAATAGATCATCTCATCTTTATCCACCGCTGGTGGGTACTACTATCGAACTGTTAAAACCTCTCGAGGTGCCACCCGGACATACCCGAGTGTTTCTGCAGAGAGGAGATGTGGTCAGCAAACAGGCATTCGACCGTTATGTGCCCAATTGTAATTTTGAAATCAGAACCCTCTCCGAACAGGTGAGAAAGATCACGCCCGAGCCTTTTCTGGTTACCAGGGTTCAACGGGTAACCGTTGAAGTGGTACAGCTGGCGATGCCTATCATGGTGGCCGGTCTGAATCTGGTGGTTGCGGATGCTAGTCAGCCAATGGTCGCGCGCGGCTTACACCTCTGGATTGGCAGCGATCTACAACCCGATGTCATGCGCTTGACCTGCCGGGGTGCATTCGACGATCCCTGGGAGGCGGAACTACCCTCGATCAAACAGATGCGTGAAGCATTGGGCAGTTATGCAACAGTAGAACTGCCAGGTGGCGATTCATTGTGAGCGTTGATATATAGTGATTATGGTTCAGGCAATATACAACCACGGAGAAGCCTGAAATCATAGAGCTCATTGACAGTGCTCTGTTCATCAGCTCTTTCACCGAGGATCATGCAGGTGAGATCTATGTGTTGAATCTGGGTGGATCCTTCCACAGGTTGGTCAGGAAAAAATAACTGTGATAGAGAGGGGGCCAAGGCCCCCTTCAAGACTTAACTCGTTAGTTGCATGATTTCTGATGTAAATTTGTATTTCGCAGCATAAATGCAGCACAAAAAGAAATTCATATGATCTGCTATTGCTACGAGCACAATATAGTTCAATTTCAAGAACGAAATAGAGGATGCAAGGATGCTTAAACTCGAAGACATCAATAAAAACGCTCACATCAGGGGCCTGGAAGGCAACAAGATTGTCAGGATAGTCAGCTGTGAACCCGTTGGTGCCGATGCGGCCAACATCTTCTATGTAGATCCCGACGGCAAACCCGGCTCCCAAATGCTGTTCCGCACTGATGAATCACGCCTTGAACAAGCAAAGGCTGGTCGTCCATGGGCATTCGATGCACCTGGAGCTGAATTCAAGCTCGGTCTGGAAGCCTACCGTATCAACCTGGCCCATCTCTTCGATCCAATGATGGCGGTACACACATCTAACGTGGAGCCCCTCCCACACCAGATCTCAGCAGTGTACGAGGCTATGCTGCCACGCCAACCACTACGCTATGTGCTGGCTGACGATCCAGGTTCAGGCAAGACGATCATGGCGGGCCTTTATATCCGTGAATTGCTGATGCGGGCCGATGCCAAACGTATCCTTATCGTCTCACCGGGTTCCCTGTCAGAACAGTGGCAGGATGAAATGCTGGAAAAGTTCGGCCTCCACTTTGAAATCTTCAGCAGGGAGAAGCAGGAACAATGCGCCTCCGGCAACTATTTTGAAGAACAAAACCAGCTCATTGCTCGACTGGATCAATTATCGCGTAATGATGACTATCAGGAAAAATTAAAAGTTACCGATTGGGATCTGATCGTGGTGGACGAAGCACACAAAATGTCCGCCCACTACTTCGGCAACAAGATTAACGAAACTGGCCGATTCAAACTGGGTAAATTGCTAGGTTCCATCACTCGGCATTACCTGCTAATGACGGCAACCCCCCACAATGGCAAGGAAGAAGACTTCCAGCTATTTATGTCACTACTCGATGGTGACCGTTTCTACGGCAAGTTCCGCGAAGGTGTCCACAAAGTAGACATCTCCGACATGATGCGTCGTATGGTTAAGGAGGATCTCCTCAAGTTTGATGGCACGCCACTGTTTCCTGAACGCAGGGCATACACAGCCAATTATAAATTGTCCAATCTGGAAGCAGCGCTCTATGCCGATGTGACGGATTACGTTCGTAACGAAATGAATCGGGCAGACAAACTTGACGGCAAAAAGAAAAATACGGTTGGTTTTGCACTCACACAACTCCAGCGTCGTCTGGCATCCAGCCCAGAGGCCATTTACCAGTCTCTCAAACGTCGGCGTAAAAAGCTGGAAGACAAACTCGAAGAGATGAAACTGGTTGCCAGGGGGCAAGCGATTAACAAAAACGGCGTTGCTGAAACGCTGGCTGAATACGTCGTCAAAAAGCAGCTTGAAATCCCAGAAAATCTTGATGATGCCGATGATGAGCTTACCGGTGAAGAATTCGAGGCCTGGGCAGAAGAAGTCGTAGATCAATCTACAGCAGCGGCGACCGTGCCAGAACTGGAAGCAGAAATTATTATTCTTCAAGGACTGGAATCCAAAGCACACACCGTTGTCCAGTCAGGTAGCGACAAAAAGTGGGAGCAGCTCTCTAGCTTGCTGCAAGACTCCCCGGAAGTGCGCACCAGTGCAGGTGATCGGCGGAAACTCATCATCTTTACCGAACATCGTGCCACGCTGAGCTATCTGATGGAGCGCATCATCGGCTTGATTGGCTTGCCTGAAGCAGTTG
>CBDVCD010000262.1:0-5122 GCA_965372385.1 uncultured Gammaproteobacteria bacterium
TTAATGCCCCACATACAGCGATTCAACTACCTCTGCATACTGTTTCAATATCCGGCCGCGGCGCGCCTTCATAGTCGGTGTTATCAGGCCGTTATCCACTGTCCAGGGTTCACGAATAGAGGCGACCCGGCGGATCTGTGCAAACCCCGGGAAGCTGTCCAGGTGTCCTGAGATGCGATTGATCAGCCTTGTCTCCGCTTGTTCACTGGTATCTTCGGGATCAATCGAAAGCTGTTCACAGATCTCCTGATTGAGAATCACGAGCGCGGAGAGGTAGGGACGTCCTTCACCGATCACCAGCACTTGATCGAACAGGTTATCGAGCCCGATACACATCTCCATGTCCGCGGGTGGCACCTTCTCCCCGTTCGCCATTACGATGATCTCCTTGAGGCGGCCGGTGATGAAGATATGGTGGTCCTCGATCCTGACCTGGTCGCCGGTATGCAGCCAGCCACCCCCATTTATAACCTCTGAGCTGGCCTTGGCATTGTTCCAGTAACCGAGCATCACGCAGGGGCTACGGCTGAATAACTCGCCATCAGCGCCAATCTTCACCTCGATGCCAGGCAAGACGACTCCCACACTGGCCGGCACATTATCTTCCATCGGGTTTGCGGAGATGATCGGGCTGGTCTCAGTCAGGCCATAACCCTGTAGAATCGGTATGCCAAGAGCGATAAAGACCTTGGCGATGTCGGGGGTCAGTGGTGCGCCGCCAGAGACGGCAAACCGCAGCTGCCCTCCGAGTTTCCCCTGAATCTTACTGGCGACCAGTCGGTTCAAGAGAGGCCAGAGGAGTAATTTAGGTGACCAGGAGGTACGCCGCTGCTGATATTCAAAGCGCAACCAGCCAGTTTCCACGGCGCTATTGAAGATCTTCCGGGCCAGGTTGGAATCCTCTGCCAGTTTCTCCTGGATCTTGGCATTGACTCGTTCAAAGATACGCGGTACCGCGATCAAGATAGTGGGCCTGATGCTGAGCAGATCCTCGCCCAGTTGGGGAATAGATCTGGCGTAGGCCACGGTCGCGCCCGCCACCATCGGGGTGTAGTAACCAATGGTGCGTTCCAGGCTGTGCGACAGGGGCAGGAAGGAGAGGAACTTGTCACTGGGATAGACCGAAATCAGTTGCAGGCCGGCGGAAATATTCCACAGGATGTTGTGGTGGCTCAGCATGACGCCCTTGGAACGGCCCGTGGTGCCCGATGTATAGACAATGCTGGCAAGTGACGCCGGCTCCAGATCGAGTACCTGTAATTCCCTGTCGGTGGATTCCGCTAGCCACTCATCGATAAATACCAGACGGGCCTGCAGCCCACTGGGGTCGACGGGCTCCAGGGTGACGATGCGACTCAGTCCCGCCAGTTGGTTACGGATCTGCTGCAGGGCCTGCCACTGTTCATTACTCTCGAGCAGCAACAGACGGACGCCGGCGTCCTGCAAGATGTAGCCGATGTTTTCAGGCCGGTCGTTGGTGTAGACCGGTACGGTCACCAGCCCCAGGCCCTGGGCCGCCAGATCGAACATGACCCACTCCCGGCAGTTTCTGAGCATGATGGCCACCCGATCGCCTGGTTGCAGCTCTTCCTGGCTGAAAGCGGCCTGCCAGCGGGCCACCTGCTGAGACATCTCCCGCCAGCTCATCTCCTGCCATTGCTGGCTGAAGTCGTCGTATTGGATGTAGGCGGTCTTGTCGGGAGTGCGTCTCACGCGTTCCTGAAAAACAGCGGCGAGGGTGTCAGCTACTGACAGGGGGATAATGTCGGTCTTCTGTTCCTTCATGTTGGATGTGTCATAGCTATTGTTAATCAAGTTCTACTTTAACCATAGCATGTCAGGGTTAGCCCATCCTGAGTCGGCATGAAACTGCCCGCCATGACGCTGTTCCAGTTCATTCAGCTGGTGGCGCCGGTGCTCCAGACCACCGCTGCCGATGTAGTGCATGGGACCACCCCGGAAGGGCGCGAATCCGGTGCCGAAGATGACGCCTGCATCGAGCAGATCCGGATCTTCCACCACCCCCTCGCGCAAACAGGCCACTGCTTCGTTGAGCAGACGGAAGATCATGCGCTCGGTGAGGTCGTTGGGAAGATGGTAGTGAGCGGTTTTTCGCTCTAAGATCTTTTTTCCCTTCTGATAAGGGTAGAAGCCCTCACCGCTCTTGCGCCCGAGATGGTGCTGATTGACCATCGCCCGCAGCTTTTCCGGTATCTCAAGATGGTAGATCGGGGCCAGTTTTTCCGCTACCGCCAGGCAGATATCGAGTCCAACCCGGTCTGCCAGTTCCACCGGTCCCATGGGCATACCGAAATCGATAGCGGCCTTATCGATGAGGCTGGGCGGTATGCCTTCCTCCACCAGTTCGATGGCCTCCAGCAGATAGGGCATCAGGATCCGGTTGACCAGAAAGCCCGGGCTGCTCTTCACCGGCAGGGGCAACCGGTCGATGGTGCGGGCAAAGGCGGCGCCCTTGCCGATCAGCTCCGGGTCTGTGTGTGCCCCATGCACTATCTCGACCAGCTGCATGCGGGCTACCGGGTTGAAGAAGTGCAGACCGATCAGCCGTGCCGGGTTTTTGAGTGACTCGCCGATGGTCTCCAGGGGAATGCTGGAGGTGTTGCTGGCCAGCAGGGCATCGGGCCGGGCCCTCTCTTCCAGCTCCCTGAACAGGTGTTGCTTGGCTGTTACGTCCTCGAAGATCGCCTCGATGACCAGATCCGCCTTACGTATGGCTAATCCCCCGGGGTCAGGCATCAATCGATCCATTGCCGCCTGTACCAGACGCCTGCTTTTCAGCTTGCGGCTGAACAGCTGGTGGGCCCGTCCCATGGCGTTCGAGAGATATTGCGCCTTGCGGTCCTGCAGGCTGACCCGCATGCCCTTCAGTGCACACCAGGCCGCGATATCGCCGCCCATGATGCCGCCGCCAACCACATGCACATGGGCCGGTTTGAAGTCACTGTCACCAGCCAGGGATTTGAGCCGCTCCTGCAGAAAGAAGACCCGGAGCAGATTCTGCGCCGTCTCACCAGTCAGCAGCTGGCCGAGCTGGCTGGCCTCACTGGCGAACATCGCCGGCCGGTCACCGCCATACCGCTTCCAGTGTTCGATCAGGGCAAAGGGGGCAGGATAGTGGTCTGGCTTGACCTGCCTGGCGGTCTCTCTGCGCAGGATGGGGGCAAGCAGATGACGGGCAGGTGCGGTATTGAGCGACCGTTGCAGCAGGGGTGCCTGGCGGGTTGGAGGTCGGGTTTCGAGCAACCTTCTGGCAGCCGCCTTCAGCTGCCGCTCCGGTGCTATCTGATCCACCAGCCCCATCCGTTGAGCGGAGCGGCTGCTGATACCGCGACCACTCAGCATCAATCTCAGGGCAGGCAGGGGGCCAATGCGCTCGATGCAGCGAACGCTGCCGCCATAGCCGGGAAAGAGACCCAGGCGAACCTCGGGAAAACTGAGACGGGTATTCTCGTCATCCCGGGCGATCCGGTAGGTACAGGCGAGGGCCAGCTCCAGACCGCCACCCAGACAGAAGCCGTGAATCAGGGCCAGGCTGGGGAAGGGCAGCTCCTCCAATCGTTGGAACAGCTGGTGGACCCCGTGAATCTGCTTTTCCACCTCCAGAGGGTCGGTTTCCCCCTGAAACGCTTTGACGTCCGCGCCGGCAATGAAGCCGTTCTGCTTGTCGGAGAGGATGATCACTCCGTTGAGGGTGAGCCGTTCCAAGCGCTCCAATACGGCGGCGAATTCCTCCAGTGCCTGTTGGGAGAGGAGATTGACCGGGCTCTCCGCATGATTGAAATGGAGCCAGCCGATCCCGTCAGAATCTGTTTCCAGTCGCCAGTGTCTGTTCATGCCGCCTCCACTATCATGGCGCCGCCCTGACCTCCGCCGATACAGAGACTTGCCATGCCCCGTTGGGCGCCCTGATGCCGTAGCGTCTTCAGCAGGTGCAGCACCAGCCGTGCGCCACTGGCGCCAACCGGATGGCCGATGCTGATGGCGCCGCCATCGACGTTCAGACGCTCCTCTGGGATGGGATCGAAGGGGGAATTGATACCCACCTCGTCGCGCAGATAGTCCCCATCCCGCCAGGCCGCCAGGCAGGCCAGTACCTGGGCGGCAAAGGCCTCGTTGATCTCCCAGTAATCGATGGCGCCGCTGTTCAGTTGGTTGCGTTGCAGCAGCCGTGCCATGGCATGCACCGGACCCAACCCCATCTGGGCGGGATCGAGGGCGGCCCATTGGGTATCAACAATGCGCCCCAACACCGGCAGAGCCAATTTTTCCACGGCCGCTTCAGATGCCAGCAACAGCAGGGCGGCCCCATCCGTCACCTGAGCACTGTTGCCCGCGGTGACCTGTCCCACCGGCCGGTCGAACACCGGCCGGAGTCTCGCCAGCTTCTCCATGCTGCTGTCGCCGCGCAGGCCATCGTCCCACTCATGGAGCCGGCCCGCGGGGTCGAACAGGGGTTCAATCTCATCCAGGCGGTTCTCTTCGAGGGCTTGTGCCAGCCGCTGATGGCTGCGCAGAGCGAAATCATCCATCGCCAGGCGGGAGATACTGAAGCGCCAGGCCAGGTTTTCCGCGGTTTGCCCCATGGAGAGCCCGACCACCGGGTCGGTAAGGCCGCGCAGCAGGGCGATGATCAGTTGGAAATGGTCGGGCCGCAGCCGGACGAGATGACGGCCCCGGGACCTGAGCCCCTTCGCCCGGTTCCAGTCCGCCAGCCAGCCGAGCATCTTCTCATTGAGCAGGACCGGGTGGTGGCTCATGGCCTCGGTACCCCCGGCCAGGACCAGATTGGCCTGGCCGCTGGCGATCTCCCGCGCGGCACTATCCAGCGCCTGCAGGCCGGAGGCACAGTTGCGCTGCACGGTCCAGGCGGGAACCCGTTCGCCGCAACCCAGGCGCAATGCGACGACCCGGGCGATGTTGGCCTCATCGGGTCCGGAGGAGACGCAGCCCAGGATCACTTCGTCGAGCTGTTGTGGGGCAAAGGACTGGCGGGCCAGCAGCGGACGTCCGGCGCCCACCGCCAGGTCCGAGGCGCGAAAGGGTCCGGGTCTTCCCTGCGCCCGGAGAAAAGGAGTGCGACTGCCATCGATGATGTAAACCG
>CBDVCD010000263.1:0-5078 GCA_965372385.1 uncultured Gammaproteobacteria bacterium
ATTCATCGGTATCAATGGTGGCACCTTTTACTCAGAAACAACCACCTGGTTGCGGCCAGTCTCTTTAGCCTGGTAGAGGGCGGCATCGGCGCGTTCAAACAGTTTCCTGGACGAATCTTCTTTTATCAATGTGGCTACACCCAGACTCATGGTGACGCTCAACGCCTTCGGACTGGTGAAGACAAGGGCCTCGATATTCTTCCGGATCCGCTCCGCCAGCAGTTGGGCGCCGCGTCTGTCGGTGCCATTGAGCACCACCACGAACTCCTCGCCACCAATACGGTAGAGCGCATCACTGCTGCGGATGGTGGCCTCGACTGCCTGGGCCACATTTTTCAACACCAGGTCTCCGACGGTATGACCAAAGCGGTCATTGACCCGCTTGAAATGATCGATGTCGAAGACGATGAGTGACAACTCACTGGACCTGCGACGGCTGATCTCGATCTCCCGGCTGAGGTTGCTCTTGTATGCGGCCCGATTCTTGACGCCGGTCAGGGCATCCACGAAGGCGGATTGGATCGCTTCACGATAGAGCAGGGCATTACGCAGGGGATAGAGCAGAATCGCCAGCAGGTTTTCCAGCTGCTCAATCTCTGTCTGCGTAAAGCGTGCCTTTCTGGAGAAACCAATCTTGCCCAGATCCTGTTCCAGCACTTTCAGGTTATAGCTGACACGATGCCGTGCCTGCTGGCCAAAGGTGAGCAAGAACTCTCCTATGCTGGTCTGGTAGCTGGCGGCATCATGAGGTATCGTCTTACTGATCGCATTCACAAAGAGTTCAATGAGACTTTCCAGTTCAAGCGTAGATTGCAGCTTGTTGGTCAGTTCCAGAGCCAGTACCAGTTCAGGTTGGATCTTTGACCGCTGATAATTGCCTCCAGGAAAGGCTGCAAGGGGATGACTCATGCGACTGGAATCGATGCTTTGAATTGGATCTGTCATGTTTTCAACCTGTTATCCCTAAGACAATGTTCATCTTGTGCGAAATATGTGCCAATATTAAAAATATTCAATAATACAGTAAGATAAGAACGATTGATGAGGGAGGTGACAAAAATATGTCGCAACCTCCGTTCATTAGTCGTCAGCCAAATGAAGTGAACAGCATGTCGCGATCACTCGTAGGCAATGACTTACAATACAACCTCCTCTACACAGCAAAAGGGGTACTCAATGATGTTTGGCCGCTTCATTCTCTTTTGGGCCCTCTCTGTGCTGTTATGTGCAAACAGCATCTCCGCTTCGATGGATGAGGCGTTGCAGACAGGCTTTATCAACCCCGGTTTCCACGAAAAACCTGACTGGTTCAAAAACTCGTTTCTCGATCTGCGGGATGACGTATCCGAGGCGGCGGCGGAGGGTAGGCGTGTGATCCTGTTCTTCCACCAGGACGGTTGCCCCTATTGCGCCAAGTTGCTGAACGAGAATTTCGCCCTCAAAAGCCTGGTCGAAAAAACCAAGGCCAATTTTGATGTGATTGCGATAAATATCTGGGGTGACCGGGAGGCCTCGGGCCTGCGGGGCGAAACGACCACGGAGAAAGCGTTATCCTCAGCGCTAAAGGTGATGTATACGCCAATCCTGTTGTTTCTCAATGAACAGGGAGAGACAGTGTTGCGGGTCAACGGCTACTACCCGCCCCATAAATTCGAAGCGGCCCTGGACTATGTGGCGGGGAGCTTCGAACAGAAGCAATCCTTTCGAGACTATCTGTCGGAGGTCGAGCCCATACCCGCCAGCGGGGTCCTGCATCATGCCCCCGGCTATCTGCCCAGGCCGCTCGACCTGCGGGCATCCAGGGGTGAGCACGCCAGACCCCTGCTGGTCATGCTGGAGCAGAGGGCCTGTGCTCCCTGTGATGAGCTGCATAGCGACATTCTGGCAAGGCCTGAGGTCAAGAAAAGCCTGCAACAGTTCGACGTGGCACTGGTGGATGTCTGGTCTGGGGAGATGCTCACGACGCCGCTTGGAGAGCGGCTCAGGGCCACCGATTGGGCAGCCAGGCTGAAGGTCCATTATGCGCCGAGTCTGCTGTTTTTCGATGCGGCCGGCAGGGAGGTTTTTCGCACTGACGCACTCCTGAAGGCCTTTCATGTGCATGCTGCGATGGATTACGTGCTCACCGGCGCCTACCAAACCCAGCCCAACTTCCAGCGGTTCGTACAGGCCAGGGCCGATGCGTTACGGGCAAAGGGGGTCGAGCCCGATCTGATGGATTGAGGGTCATCCTGACGAATTTATGCCTAGAAGGAAATTCAAAAATGCTTGAATCGTTAATATTGGTAGATGATTTTGGTCATCGGAGCGGTACAGCGGAACGGGTAGATTGTCATATCGGACAGGGGATGAGGCATCGTGCTTTCGTCACTTTTTTGAGTGATTCAAATGGGAGTCTGTTGATCCAGAAACGCCAAACACATAAACTTGGTGGTGGCCGATGGGATGTGTCGGCCACCAGTCATGTTCGTTCTAATGAAACTTTCGCGGCAGCAATCCGTCGTTGCCTTGCCCATGAGCTTGGGATTACACAAGCAATAAGCTCAGCTTATTTGCTGTCTTACACCTATATAGAACATTTGGGTTCCCATGCCGAGAATGAGTTTTGCTCCCTGTTTCGCATCTCTTATTATGGGGAAATTATTGCAAACCCAGATGAATTGATTGAACACCGCTGGGTTCCGGTTGCACAACTGACCGAATGGTATCGTTCGGACAGCAAGTTATTTACCCAATGGTTTGGTGAGGCGTTTGAGCGTTTTCTCAGCCATTCGGAAGAGGAGTGGTGTTATGGATGATCCGCGCCAGATGTTGATTGACTCTTATGCTCAGGCTCAGGCTACGGGCGATGCGTATAGCCACTTTTTCAACATGACGACGGTGGATGAGGTGGGCTGCCCGGTCACCCGGACCCTAACGTTACGTGAGATCACGATGGATGGAATCGTCGTCTATATCAATCGCGAAAGCCCCAAGATCGAACAACTCAAATTTCATCCTGTCTATGAGTTGCTGTTTTTCTGGCCTAGCCTGCTCAGGCAGTTCAGGGTCAGAGGTCGGTATGAAATCTTTGAAAATGAGGCACAACGCCTCAGTTGGAAAGCTAAATCGTATCAGGGCAAGCTCTATGACCTGTTTCATGTGCACGGATTGGCGCAAAGCAGCAGGCTGTTATCGCGAGATGCCTATCTGCAAAAGGCGGCAGAAGTCCGTGTCCGGTTTCCCGTGGAAAGCAAACTGGAGATGCCCTCAGAAAACGCCTGCATTCAGTTTATACCGGACTATATTGAATCCTGGTATGGCTCTATGGAGGATCATCTGCATGATCGTCGACTCTTCCGCAGACAGAAGGATGGTCCATGGTCGGAGCAGGTGCTCGTGCCATAAAGGGGCGATCTTATCGATTGATGCCGCAGTTTATGTTGCAGATAACAAAATATCATCCTGCGACTGTATCCCACGGCATGATAAAGCTTGGCTCAAGCCAGTGACCGCAGAATCAGTTGCTTGATATCGGTCATGGCATACTCATCAGCTGCCAGACGTCTGTCTGAACTGATAAGGAGTGGCCCATGCTGTGGATCGGTCGCGAGAAGGCCGTGCGTGCCCTTCACCAGGTCCGCCTGTATCGGTATCACATCCAACAGGGTACGCAAGCCCAGTTTTTTCTGCAGCAGGCGACCTGCGATCCGTAGTTTGGGAAAGCGCAATTGCGGATCGAGAAACAGCTCGGCCGGATCGTAACCGGGTTTGCGATGGATATCCACGGTGCGGGCAAAGTCTGGCGCTTTGGCATCATCTAGCCAGTAGTAATAGGTGAACCAGTGGCCAGGTTCCGCCATAGCGATCAGTTCACCGGATCGTTCGTGATCGATGGCGAACTCAACCTTTCCCTGACTGTCCAGCACACGTTGGATGCCCGGTGTCCGCTCCAGCAGGTTCTTTACTGTCTGCAGATCTGAAGATTCCTTCAGGTAGACATGGGCGACTTGATGGTCCGCTACCGCAAAGGCCTGCGAGGCGCCGGCGTCAAGTAGCTCCCAGCCCAGAGTATCCCTTACCCTCAGGTAGCCAGCCTCACGTAAGATTCGGTTGATGTCCACGCTACCGGTCGCCTGTTCGATGCCATATTCGGAGACAACCATCACCTCTGCTCCCTGAGCGCGGACGTGTTCGATAAGCTCTCCGGCAACCTGGTCTATCTGACGCAAATCCTCATGGATGGCCGGATCTGACGGTCCCAGGCGCTGCAGGTTATAGTCCAGGTGTGGCAGATAGACCAGGGAGATGCGAGGGTGATGGTCATCGAATACCTGTTTTGCTGCGTGGGCGATCCAGGCCGACGAACGAATGTTCGATGCAGGTCCCCAGAAGTTGAACATGGGAAAGGGGCCGAGTCGTTCCTGCAGGGTCTTTCCCAACTCCTGCGGCTCGCTGTAGATGTCGGGGATCTTCCGCCCGTCTGCCGGGTAGATCGGGCGTGGAGTCACTGACCAGTCGACATCGGCGTACATGTTGTACCACCAGAAGAGCTTCGCGCAGCTGAACGAGTTATCCAGTTGTCTGGCGACATCCCAGATCTTCTCACCCTGCACCAATTGGTTGGCCTGCCGCCAAAACCAGATCTCAGCCAGTTCACGAAAATACCAGCCGTTGGCGACAATGCCGTGTCCCCTTGGCGTCAGGCCGGTGAGCATGGAGGCCTGAGCGGTACAGGTCACAGCGGGAAAGACTCCACGCATGTTGGCGATAAAGCCGTCACCCACAAGCCTGTTCAGGTGTGGGGTATGTTCCCCAAGCAGGGACGGTGTGAGCCCCACGATATCGATCACGACCAGCGGTGCGCTCATTGGGAGGCCTCCTGAAGCAAGCCGCGGGTCAGCAGGGCCTGCTCCAGCCATTCCAGTTCGGCACTCAGGCCAGCTACCAGTGCTGACTCGTTGGTGGGCCGAACAGCTGCTGGCAAAACCTGCCAGGTGTAGGTCTCAACCTCAAGATGCGGGTGAATGTCCGGATGATCACGCAGGAAGTCGAGTGCCCTGAATATTTGGTCCTGGGTTGTGCCGAGTCTGTGTGAA
>CBDVCD010000264.1:0-5026 GCA_965372385.1 uncultured Gammaproteobacteria bacterium
TCGTGAAAAATCAAGAGGTTAGATTGTTTCAACACTTAACGCAGACATAGCCTTTATATTTGCGTTTTTTTGCGGTGATTTGCGTCTGTTTGCGGCTATAAAATCACCATTAGAAAACAGGTAATACGATGAAATTTAGTGAAGCCTGGTTGCGGGAGTGGGTTAATCCGGATGTCTCCACCGAGGAGCTCGCGGACCAGTTGAGTATGGCGGGTCTGGAGGTGGATTCGGTGGAACCGGTGGCGCCGGCCTTTTCCGGTGTGGTGGTAGGCGAGGTACTTTCCATCGAATCCCACCCGGATGCCAAGAAACTGCGTATCTGTTCGGTCAATACGGGAACAGCGGCGCCTCTGCGGATCATCTGCGGCGCGGCCAATGTGGCGGAGGGGATGCGGGTACCGACCGCCATCGTGGGGGCCAGGCTGCCAGGCGACTTCAAGATCAAGAAGGCCAAACTGCGGGGCGTGGAATCCTTCGGCATGATCTGCTCCGCCAGCGAGCTGGGCCTGGCGGACTCCTCCGACGGTATCATGCCCTTGCCCGTGGATGCGCAGATCGGCAGGGACTTCCGTGACTATTTAGCGCTGGACGATCACGCCATCGATGTGGATCTGACCCCCGATCGAGGGGACTGTCTGGGTATGGTCGGCATGGCGCGGGATGTGGGCGTGATCAACCGTTGCGCGGTCACACCCCCCGATTTTGCTCAGGTCACACCCAGCATAGATGAGCGCTTCGAAGTCCAGCTGGAGGCGGACGAGGCCTGCCCCCGCTATCTCTGCCGGGTGATCCGCGGGGTCGATGTCGACATGGAGACGCCCATGTGGATGCGCGAGCGGTTGCGCCGCAGCGATATCCGCAGCCTGGGACCGGTGGTGGATGTCACCAACTATGTGCTGCTGGAACTCGGTCAGCCCCTGCATGGCTTCGATCTGAACAAACTCAAGGCACCGATCCGGGTACGCCTGGCGCAAGCGGGTGAAAAGCTGACCCTGCTGGGTGAGCAGGAGATCGAGTTGCAGGCGGATACCCTGGTGATCGCCGATGCCGAGCGTCCCCTGGCGCTGGCCGGCATCATGGGGGGGCAGGATTCCGCGGTATCGGAGACCACCACCGACATCCTGCTGGAGAGTGCCTTCTTCTCGCCCACCGCCATCATCGGCAAGGCGCGGGTCTATGGTCTGCACACCGACTCCTCTCACCGCTTCGAACGGGGGGTCGATCCGCAACTGCAGGCCAAGGCGCTGGAGCGTGCCACTGCGCTGTTGATCGACATCGTGGGCGGGCAGCCCGGACCTGTCGTCGAGGTCAGCAACCCGGAGAAGATCGAGCAGCGCCCGGAGATCCTGCTGCGCTCCGAACGGGTGCAAAAGCTGCTTGGAGTTGAGGTATCAGATGCAGAGATTGTCGACATCCTCATCCGTCTTGAGATGAGTGTGGTTGAAACGGCTGGTGGCTGGCGGGTGGTGGCGCCAAGCTGCCGCTTTGATGTCAGCATCGAGGAGGATCTGATCGAAGAGATCGGCCGGATCTATGGTTATGCCCGCATCCCCGCCCATCGTGGCATGTCCGGCATGGATATGCGGGGTAAGAGGGAAACAGCCTATGATCTGCATCGGGCCAAGCAGGTGCTGGTCGACCGGGACTACCAGGAGGTCATCACCTACAGCTTTGTCAGTCCCGAGTTGCAACAGATGATCGATCCAGGTATCCAGAGTGTGAAGCTGGCCAACCCGATCTCCGCCGAGATGTCGGTGATGCGCACCAGTCTTTGGCCCGGTCTGCTGCAGACCGCCCTCTACAATCAATCCCGTCAGCAGGATCGAATCCGGATCTTCGAATCCGGTTTGCGTTTCCGTGACCTGGCGGGGGAGATCAGCCAGGAGCCCATGCTGGCGGGCCTGATCGCGGGTAACCGGATGGCCGAACAGTGGGGTGGCCGGCAACAGGTGGTGGATTTCTTCGACCTGAAGGTGGATCTGGAGTCCGTGCTTGGCCTGACGGGGGCGGAAGATCAGATAGACTTCAGGCCCGGCGAGCATGCCGCGCTGCATCCAGGGCAAACGGCCGAGATCGACTATCGGGATCAACCGATCGGCTGGATCGGCATGCTGCATCCCGAGCTGGAGAAAAAACTGGATCTGGCGGGTTCCACCTATTTGTTCGAGATCAAATTATCCGCGGTCGATGAAGGTATACTGCCTGCATTTGAGCCACTCTCGAAATATCCGTCGATCCGCCGGGATATCGCCCTGGTGGTGGATCGGGCGGTGAGCTTCGAGGCGATACGGGCCTGTATCCGTAAAGTGGCGTCAAAAAATATACAAGACATTCGACTTTTCGATGTCTATACTGGGGGAAACGTAGATTCGGGTCGAAAAAGTCTCGCATTGGGATTGATTTTACAGGAAAAAACCCACACTCTTACAGATCAGGAAGTGGATGAGGTGGTCACCGCGGTACTGCAGCGGTTGGCCGAAGAACTGGATGCGAAACTGAGAGATTAGGATATGGCACTGACCAAAGCTGATATGGCCGCAAGGCTGTTTGAAGAACTTGGCCTCAACAAGCGCGAGGCCAAGGAGATGGTGGAGATGTTCTTTGAAGAGGTCCGCCTGTCACTGGAAGAAGGTGGACAGGTCAAGCTCTCCGGGTTTGGCAATTTCGATCTGCGTGAGAAAAAACAGCGGCCAGGACGTAACCCCAAGACCGGTGAAGAGATACCCATCTCCGCCCGTCGGGTGGTCACCTTCAGGCCAGGACAAAAACTTAAAGCACGGGTAGAAGCCTATGCTGGATCCGACCAGCAGTAATTCCGACCTGCCCGCCATACCGGGCAAACGTTACTTCACCATTGGTGAGGTCAGTGACCTCTGTCAGGTGAAGCCCCATGTCCTGCGTTATTGGGAACAGGAGTTTCCTCAGCTGAAGCCAGTCAAGCGGCGTGGCAACCGGCGCTACTATCAGCGTCACGATGTGCTGATGATTCGCCAGATCCGCGGCCTGCTCTATGAACAGGGCTTCACCATCGGCGGCGCCAGGCAGCAGCTCTCCGGGGATACGGCGAAGGAAGATCAGCAGCAGAGTCAGCAGATCGTCAAGCAGCTGAGGAGCGAGCTGGAAGATGTGTTACAGATCCTGAGGCGTTAGGCAAAATCACATTGACATCAGTCCCTTAACTGCCTAGTATGCCCGCTCCCTCCGGGCGTAGCGCAGCTTGGTAGCGCACCACAATGGGGTTGTGGGGGTCGGATGTTCGAATCATCTCGCCCGGACCAAAAATCACGTGACATTCCAAGAGCTGACCAATAACGGGTTGGCTCTTTTCGTTTCTAGCTCTCTGTATCCGCACCGCCAGTTCCGGCGCCTTTGGCCTTTACGAAATCGCCACCTGCAATCACAATGCTGGTCTGGCTGAATCTCTGGAACACTTACGCTGTGTCAGAGAATCCCTGCCGTCTCAAGAAAAAGGAAAAGATATGAGTAAATTACCATGGGGAGTCATTGGGACTTCTAAAAAAGAGGATGAACAACGGGTTCCGATCCATCCAGAGCATTTGCCACGCCTGCCTGAAGAATTTCGCCGCCAGTTGATATTTGAGGAGGGCTATGGAGAGCCACTCGGCATCCCGGACTCGGAAATTGCAGCTCAGACAGGGGGCATTGCCACACGCCATGAACTGTTGGCCGATATTGGCAGGGTTATCATTGCCAAGCCAGTGTTAGTTGATCTACAAGAACTGCGCAATGGAGGAATCCTTTGGGGCTATGTGCATTGCGCCCAGCAACACTCTATCACCCAAGCCGCAATCGATCGCAAACTGACACTCATTGCCTTCGAGGATATGTTTTTTTGGGGACCCAACGGACAGATTGGCCGCCACACCTTCTATAAGAACAACGAAATGGCTGGCTACTGCTCGGTATTACACGCCCTGCAACTAAAAGGTATTGACGGGCACTACGGAAACCAACGCAAAACCATCATTTTCAGTTTTGGTGCAGTCAGCCGTGGTGCCATATACGCCCTGCAAGCGCATGGATTTAGAGATATCACAATCTGCATCCAGCGCCCCGACCACGAGATACGTGAAGAAATACACGGTTGTCATTATGTTAGGCTGCGGGAAGGAAATGAGGGCGAAGCGCGCATGATGGTTGTGGAGCACGATGGTGTTGAGCAACCTTTGTGTGATCTGATCAGTGAATCGGATATTCTCATCAACGGGATCTTTCAGGATACTGATCATCCCATGCACTTCGTGACCGAAGAGGAGAAAGCATGCCTCAAACCAGGCTCCCTGATCATCGATGTCAGTTGCGACGAGGGTATGGGGTTCTATTTTGCCAAACCAACTACATTCAAAAATCCAATGTTTAAAGTGGGAATGGTAGATTACTACGCCGTTGATCATACACCCAGCTACCTCTGGGAAAGTGCCTCGCGATCTATCTCAGCTGCTCTCATCCCCTATATGCCGACTGTATTGTCGGGAAGTGAGACTTGGCAGCAAAATGAGACCATTCGACGGGCTGTGAATATAGAAGCTGGCGTGATTCAGAAAACCACTATTTTGTCGTTTCAGCAGCGTCATCCGGACTATCCTCATGCACCCATCGATGCGGTATAAAAATGCTGTATCAAAAGCGTCCGGTTTAGCTAGGGGGGTATAGGTCCGCGGAGCCCTCAGACCCTGGCATGCAAGAAAAGATGTATCTATTCAGCTCCCTATGTTATGCCCATGTCTTCTGAAAAAGTACCGTTGTAGGAGCTGCCCATGGCTGCGAACAAAGGCGGCAAGCCTTTTCGGCATCTTCACCACAAAGCGACTATCGTCGCTAATTGCGGCCACGGGCAGCTCCTACGGTGGCTGAATAGTTACTAAAACTGCAACCTTATTAGTCTAGGACAGGCAGTTGAATCAGTCCCTCCCTGGACCTTTCAACAAGGCCTGCAACCTCTCCAAGCAGGAGTCGGAGAGGTTGCAGGGTTCCAGCAGGTTGGCGTTTAATCGCCCTCGGTCTC
>CBDVCD010000265.1:0-4984 GCA_965372385.1 uncultured Gammaproteobacteria bacterium
ACGTTTTCCATGCGCTCGGAAATCTCATGGGCGCTCCAATCCCCCGCCCCTTCGGTCAACAGACTGCTGGTAAACGAGGTAACCCCGGGCTTGCCGGCATCACGGGCGCTGCCACCATCGAAGACCACCCGCACATCGACCATGGGGATCTCAGGTGCCGGCACGAACAGCACCTTGGCCCCGTTACCCGTCTGCCAGCTCTGAATCTTCGGACCTGCCAGTAGCGTCAAGGGAAAGATCAGGCAGATCAGGGTCGTGGAAAAAATGAGTTGTCCGAAGATCACGTTCATATTTGGGTGAGATTTGGGCGATTTGATTGAGCAAAACCGCAGGACATCGCTGCCGGCATCCTGCCTCTCGCGACACTGGCACCTCCATGTGCGGCGTAGCTGGGCTAATTTGAGGATTTTGTGATTGAAAATCGCCCAAAGATTACCTGAAGATGGGCGTGAGATAGGATAATCCTTTTTTTCCACGGCCCTTTGCAAGATGCCTCGCATTGAAGTGCGTTTAAGAACCATGTCGACCTCCGCTTGAGCCACTTGTCCGCTGAGCCCCTTCGATAGGCAGGGGGTCCAGAACCGCCACACTCATGTTGTCTTCCGTCAGATACTTTTTGGCCACCTGCTGAATCTGTTCTGGGGTAACCTTTTTCAGCTCCTCCACATACGTCTCCCCCAGCCGCCAATCGAGCCCGACGGTCTCCAGCTTGCCAATCAGCATCGCCTGATAGAAGACCGAGTCCTTCTCATAGACCTTGGCGGCGATAATCTGATTGCGCACCCGTTTCATCTCCGCCTCGCTGACCAGTTCATGCTTGAAGCGCTCGACCTCCTTACGCAACTCCTGTTCGACCTGAGCAATGGGCTTGTCCGGGGTGGGTATGGCGTCCAGTGTGAGCATGCCAGGCAGACGGGAGAAGGCGCTATAGTCCGCATCCGCGGCGGCCGCCACCTGGCTGCCACGGATCAAACTGCGGGTCAGCCGGGCGCTGCTGCCCCCGTCCAGCACATAGGAGAGCATCTCCAGCGCATAGGGTTCCCACGCCGCATCTGCCTTGCCGATCACCGGGGTCTTGTAACCGAGAATGACATAGGGTTGGCGCGCTGGTGCCTTCACGATGAACCGTTTCATGCCCCGCTGAGCCGGTTCGGTACGTGGTTTGGGCTGGTCGATCTGCTCCGGGCTCAGCGGGCCGAAATATTGCTCCGCCAGCTCCACCACGGCCTGTGGGTCTACATCACCCACCACCACCAAAGTGGCATTGTTGGGCGCATACCACTTGCGGTACCAGTCACGCAGATCATCCACCTGCATGGCATCCAGATCCGCCATCCAACCGATCACCGGTATCCGATAGGGCGAGGCCTCGTAGGCGCCGGCATTGAACTGTTCGTAGGTCAGCGAGGCGGGTTTGTCCTCGGTGCGCATGCGGCGCTCTTCCTTCACCACCTCGATCTCCTTGAGAAACTCCTCCTCCAGCAGGATCAGGTTGCGCATACGGTCCGCTTCCAGCTCCAGGGCCACCGACAGCCGGTCTTTCGCCAGGGTCTGGAAATAGGCGGTGTAGTCGCGCCCGGTAAAGGCATTTTCGTTCCCGCCATTGGCCGCGATGATGCGGGAGAATTCACCCGGCGGATGCTTCTCGGTGCCCTTGAACATCATGTGTTCCAGCACATGGGAGACACCGGTCAGACCACCATGCTCATAACTGGAGCCCACCTTGTACCAGACCTGGGAGACTACGATGGGGGCCCGATGATCCTGCTTGACGATCACCTTCATGCCGTTGTCCAGCCGGTGTTCCAACACCTCGGCCGAGACCATCGAGGCAGTGCACCAGAGGGCCAGGGACAGTGTTATCATTATTCGCTTCATTCCTGAAAAAACCTCATTATTAATAGTTGCACGGGAAGGTCAATATTACTCGCGGCAGCCGTTTCCAATAGCCCTGCCGGCTTGTATAGTGTCCAATTGTTTTGGGTAAACCTGCGGTAACCTTTAACCACTGTCAGGATCGTCCAAACAGAGAACAATAAGAGCGCGTGATTTTGCTAGAGTTCCACCCAAACTACCAGTAGCCAGATGTTCAGAATCGGAAAAAGGAAGAAAACAGCGCAGATCAAAGCCCCTGATTCCACAGGTGTATTCCAGGAGAAACAGGGACTGTTCAAGCGCCTGAAACAGGGTCTCTCCCGTACCCGTCACAACCTCACGGATGGACTGGCCGACCTGATGCTCGGGCACAAGAGCATCGATGACGACCTGCTGGAGGAACTGGAGACCCTGTTGCTCACCGCCGATGTGGGGGTAGAGGCCACCAGCCGCATCATCGACGATCTCACCGCTCGTGTGCGGCGTAAGCAGCTGGCTGACCCGGAGGTACTCAGTCGTATCCTCAAAGAGCATCTGCTGAAGATCCTGCTCGCCAGTGACAGGCCACCCACGATACCGGATGCGGACAAGCCTCTGGTAATCCTGATGATCGGCATCAATGGGGCCGGCAAGACCACCACCATCGGTAAACTGGCGCACAAGCTCCAGCTGGATGGGGAGAACGTGATGCTGGCCGCTGGCGACACCTTCCGTGCCGCCGCGGTGGAACAGTTGCAGACCTGGGGGGAACGCAACCAGGTCCCGGTCATCGCCCAGCATACCGGGGCCGACTCCGCCTCGGTGATCTTCGACGCCCTGCAGGCCGCCACCGCGCGTAAAGCCGATGTGCTGATTGCCGACACCGCGGGACGGCTGCATACCAAGACCAACCTGATGGACGAGCTGGTGAAGATCGCTCGGGTGATGAAGAAGATCGATCCGGCAGCCCCCCATGAGGTTCTGCTGGTGGTGGATGCGGGCACCGGCCAGAATGCAGTCAACCAGGCCCTGCGGTTCAACGAGGCGGTCGGTTTGACCGGTATCGTCATCACCAAGCTCGACGGCACCGCCAAGGGCGGGGTGGTATTCGCCATCGCCGAGAAGGTGAAGATACCGATCCGCTTCATCGGGGTTGGCGAGTCGATTGAAGATCTGCGCGAGTTCGACGCCGAAGAGTTTGTGGACGCGCTGTTCGAACAGTAAGGGTTAGGTCCGCAAATAAACGCAAATATAAAAACAGGTAGTTCATTTGTCCATAGGAGCATGCATGCTGATGAAAATACTATTACCCGTTGTAGCGATTTTTTTTCTTATTCTAAAGCCTACCGAAATAACCAGTTCCAACGCTCACCCGTAGAATTACAAATAAGAAAATATTTACATATAATTTGCGTTTATTTGCGTTATTTGCGGACAGTAATCAAACCTTCATGATCCACTTCGACAACGTCAGCAAGCGCTACCCCGGCGGACACACCGGTCTGAGCAATGTCAGCTTTCGCATCGAGACGGAGGAGATGGTCTTCCTTACCGGCCATTCCGGCGCCGGCAAAAGCACCCTGTTGAAGCTAATCGGTCTGCTGGAACGTTCCAGCGGCGGTCAGGTGCATGTCAACGGCCGCAATCTGACCCGCCTGAAGAATCGCCAGATCCCCTACCATCGGCGCGAGGTCGGCATGATCTTCCAGGACCACCGGCTGCTGCATGACCGCACCGTGTTCGACAACGTGGCCCTGCCCCTGGTGGTTGCCGGTATGGGACATAAGGAGGTTGGCCGCCGAGTGCGCGCGGCGCTGGACAAGGTGGGACTGCTGCATAAGGAGAAGGAGCCACCGATCACCCTCTCTGGCGGCGAGCAACAGCGGGTCGGCATAGCCCGGGCGGTGGTCAGCAAACCGCCAGTTGTGCTGGCGGACGAACCCACCGGCAATCTGGATCCGGAGCTCTCGAAAGAGATCATGGATCTGTTTGCTCAGTTCAATCAGGTAGGCGTGACCCTGCTCATCGCAACCCACAATATCGACCTGGTCACCCGTATGGGTCGGCGGACGTTGACCCTCAGCCAAGGCGGGCTGGAATATGACAGCAGCCGGGAGCTGACCGGCTGATGGCCCAGACCCACCTGCAACGACGTGGGGGGATTCGACTGCATATCTGGCTGCAACGCCATGCCCAGGTTTCTCTCGCCAGCCTCGGCCGTCTGGCGCATGTACCGCTTGCCACCCTGATGACCTCCGCGGTCATCGGCATTGCCCTGGCCCTGCCCATCGGCCTGCATGTACTACTCGACAATCTGCAGCATCTCAGCAGTGGCTGGGAGAGCGGTGCCAGTATTTCGCTGTTTCTGAAGCAGGAGGTGAGTGATCAGCATGCCGGGAAGCTGGTGGAAAAACTCAGGCTGCACCAGCGCATCGATTCCATCCAATTGGTCAGCAAGGCATCCGCGCTGGATGAGTTTCGCCGTTTGAGCGGATTTGGCGAGGCGCTGGAGGCCCTTGACAGCAACCCCTTACCCGCCCTGATCGTCATCCAGCCAAAGGCTGCCTACAGCGCCCCGGAAACTGCTGAGCAGCTGGTTCATGAGCTGGAGCTGTTAGAGGAAGCGGACATCGTCCAGCTCGACCTGCAGTGGGTCAGACGCCTGCAAGCCATTACCGAAATCGCCCAACGCGGGGTGTTGGTCCTGGCCATGCTGCTCGGGCTGGCGGTATTGCTGATCATTGGCAACACCATTCGCCTGGAGATCCAGAATCGCCATGCCGAGATCGAGATCACCAAGCTGATTGGCGCCACCAACGCCTTCATCCGCCGCCCCTTCCTCTACGCCGGCCTCTGGTATGGGCTCTTCGGTGGGATCATCGCCTGGCTGCTGGTCGCCCTCTCCATCACGCTTCTCAGTGGTCCAGTTGCAAGACTCGCCGCCCTCTACCAACATGCCTTTGATCTCTCTTCACTGGATAGTTCCACGCTGCTGTTGTTACTCGGTGGCAGTGTTGGCCTTGGACTTGCCGGGTCCTGGCTGGCGGTAGCTAAACACCTCAGCGCAATAGAACCCAACTGAGGGTTCTAGGAGGCTGTCGGATTTAACACTGTTTGGCTGCAAATCCCT
>CBDVCD010000266.1:0-4945 GCA_965372385.1 uncultured Gammaproteobacteria bacterium
ACGGCGATGACACGGGAGAAGATGCGATGCAAAGTGTGGAGCTTACGATTCGGCGAACGCTGGCGATAACCCCCGCCACTTCACTGCAAGAGGCGGGCGATGCCATGCGCGCAGCCAAGGTTGGACTCTTGCCTGTTGTCGACGGAGAACGTCTGTTGGGAACAGTCAGCGAACGGGACCTCGCGGTAGGTGGTTGCGGCGCGGGGTTCGATCCCCGAGGAGTCGCGGTAACCGAGGTGATGAACCACGATTACGCAGTCTGTAGCGTGCACAGTCACCTGAAGACCGCAGTTCAGCTGATGCGGATGCACCACCAGCTATGGCTGGTCGTGCTGGATAGGGCAGGACGCCTGGTGGGTGTCGTGTCATTGATCGATATGCTCGATACACTCGAGGGCCTGGTCCCGGAGGAGAGTGATGGGCCGATACCGGAATCTGTGTGGCGAGTGCGTGGTGGAGACACCGGCGGTTGATTCCTGGCTCAGCAGGATCTCAACAAGGGAGCATGAGCTTCGAGCGGCTGTGCACTCTTTCCAGAATCCAGCGAACGCAACTAGATTTGCTTCCTTGGGGTGTGGGCAGTTTGGCTGCTTTCCATCCTTAGCCAGGGTGGTGCTAAGCTTTCAGGGAGCTGTCGTGGCGGAGTGGAGGTGCTGGGCATGGATTTTCTGAGTGAGTACGGATTGTTTCTCGCCAAGGGTCTGACGATCCTGGCCTTGGTCCTGGGTGCCGTGGCCGGCCTGCGCGTCATGCTTCCGAAGGCGCGGGCGGTTGCCAGGGAGCGCATCGAGGTAAGGAGCCTGAATCAGAAATACGAAGGCATGGCCGACAGCCTGCGGACCGTGATGCTGCCGAAAAGGGCTTTCCGAAGGATGCTCAAGGAGCGTCGGCGAAGAAGCAGGGATGAAGAACGGGATCAATCCACCGCCGATCGGCGCAGACGCCGGGTCTTTGTCCTGGATTTCCATGGAAATATCATGGCCACCGCCGTCTCCTCCCTGCGCGAAGAGATCACCGCGATCCTGTCGGTGGCGGAACCCAGCGACGAAGTGGTATTGCGCCTGGAAAGCAGTGGCGGGCTGGTCCATTCTTACGGGCTTGCCTCCTCCCAGCTGGTCCGCATCAAGGACAAGGGTATCCCACTCACCGTGGTGGTGGACAGGATTGCCGCGAGCGGGGGCTACATGATGGCCTGTGTTGCCGATCGTCTGATTGCCGCCCCCTTTGCCGTCATCGGCTCCATCGGCGTCGTCTCCCAACTGCCGAATTTCCACCGTCTGTTGAAGAACCACGAAGTGGACTTCGAACAGTTCATGGCGGGAGAGTACAAGAGGACGGTAACCCTGTTCGGTGAAACCACGGAGACCGCACGAGTTAAGCTCCAGGAGGAGGTGGACAATGCCCATGCTCTGTTTAAGACCTTCGTAAAGACTCACCGCGAGTCCGTGGAGATCGAGAAGGTGGCCACGGGCGAACACTGGTTCGGTACCCGGGCACTGGAGTTGAATCTGGTCGACGACCTGCGCACCAGCGACGACTACCTGCTGGACGCCTGCGAATCCGCCGAGCTGTTGCAGATTTCCTACGTGAGGAAAAAACGCCTGCTGGCCCAGCTCTCCGACTACACGGCAGACCGGCTCGGGTACCACCACGGGTTACCCCTGCCACGCGCCGAGTGATAGCTCATCGACGGGGAGGATAGCGTCCATGTGGACCTGGTCGCTTGAATGGGCGGAGGTTAGCGCAAAACTGCTTGTTGGCTCCTGTCCTATGAAACCCGAAGACTTGAAACGGATTAAACAATACGAGATCGCCAGCACTTGGGTTTACCGCCATACGCCCTCAGGAGCGAGTCAAAATGAGTGATCGAGATTTTGTCCGTTATCCCAGTGAGATTCCCAATCCAGGCCATCGCGATGACTAACAGAACATTCACTCTTCCGGACACCCTTTATGACTACCTCTGCTCCGTCTCATTGCATGAGCCGGATCTGCTACGCCGTCTAAGGGAGGAGACTGCTCGGGATTCCATGGCAAATATGCAAATCTCGCCTGAACAGGGACAATTTATGAACCTGCTCGTGCGTCTGATGGGAGCGAGACGTTCACTGGAAATCGGTGTTTATACCGGATATAGCGCCCTCAGTGTCGCCATGGCGCTTCCCAACGACGGTAACCTTATCGCTTGTGATATCAGCAAAGATTGGACCGGTACAGCGATGCGCTATTGGAGAGAGGCAGGCGTTGAGGACAAGATAGATCTCCGCCTAGGGCCTGCTTTGGACACCTTGGATCACTTACTGGAAGAGGGGAGGGAGGGCACATTCGATTTCGCCTTTATCGATGCGGACAAGGTTAATTATTGGTTTTATTTCAATAAAGTCATCAAGCTGCTGCGTTCAGGCGGCTTGATTGCCGTAGACAATACATTGTGGGGCGGGAATGTCATCAACCCCAATGATGAGAGTGAAGACACTCAGGCCATCCGGTTGTTCAATAAAAAGCTGCACAATGACGAAAGAGTCAATATCAGCCTAGTGCCTATCGGGGATGGTTTGACGCTTGCGCTCAAGCGAAGTGAGTAACAGGGATTTCCGGGTAAGAGGCACTCGGGTCTGACCTGTACTCAATGAGGCATTGGTAGATGATCCTAGAAAGCGCAGTTGACCGCTCCAGCTATAGACTAAGGAGTTGATATGAAGGCTATTATCCCTGTTTTACCTCTTCACCTGCTGGGTGAGTCACGCTACAGGGTGGATTGCACCCTTGCAGCGATGCATGGCTGTGTTACAACTCCTTGGAATAGAATAACTATTCCTCGTCGTTGTGCCTTGCCCTGCAACACTGCAAGAGCACACTCCACCCCGTCCAACTGCGCTTTCTAGGATGATAAAGCGCCTTGAAATCGCTAAAGACTGGCTCCCAAGATACACGGGGATGGCGCTGGATGCGTTTGGCGACTATATATTGCTGACCAGTTTTCAGCATTACCTCAATCGGTTTGCCGAATGGTACGACTGCAAAGTCACCGGTGGGGATACACCGATGCATGCCGCCACCAATGCAGAGGGTGTGACCCTTGTCTATTTTGGTATGGGGTCGGCAAATGCCGCGACGGTCATGGATCTGCTTTCCGTGCGAAAACCCAAAGGTGTGCTGCTGCTCGGTAAATGCGGAGGTCTGAAAAAATCCACTGAGATAGGGCACTTTATTTTGCCTATTGCCGCCATCCGTGGAGAGGGTACGAGTAATGACTACTTCCCGCCGGAGGTACCAGCCCTGCCGTCATTCAAGCTACACAAGTTCGTGTCCCAGAAAATTCTCGCCCATGGCTTTGAGTATCGGACCGGTGTGATTTACACAACCAACCGGCGTCTATGGGAAAATGACCAGCAATTCATCCGCCGCCTGAAACAGATGACCTGTATTGCCATCGATATGGAGACTGCGACGATCTTTATCGTTGGGCATCACAATGTCATGTCACGTGGTGCGCTGTTACTTGTATCCGATATCCCGATCACTCCGGATGGGGTGAAGACCGGGGAATCAGACTGGCGCGTCACAGAGCAATGGGCGGATATTCACCTGCGGATCGGTATCGAGGCAATGGCGGAGATCGGTGAGAAAGGGGAAAAGATAAAACATTTCCAGTATTAGTGACTGCATGAAGAAATCCCTTCTGAACAGTGGTTTCTTGTGGCTGATCAAACGCTGGGTAAAGCTGTCAAATTAATACATGGCCATATTTGGGAGAGTGTAATGTTAATTCGAACCACGACCGATCCGGTGACATTAAAAGACGTGCCTAATCCAGGAGAACATCCCTATATTCTTGACGGTGACTGGCAAAGCGGACTGTTGATCTACTTCGAGAACGAGCAGACGCGCAGGACCTTTCAGGAACTGGATGAAGACGACCATAAGTTGGTACTGAAAGGCAATTCCAGCGATGATTACATAGCGGAAGGTTGATATCCCGCAGCAGAAGGATCTCCTTGAAGAGTGGTATTGCGAAGAGGCCTGCCCGACAGACGCCATCGTCCTGACCCGTATCTTCGAATTTCATTTTGAAGCGCGCGGAGAGGAAGTGTACACCAAGGAGAAGCTGCTCGCTGTTGGAGATCTTTATGCGGCACAGATTGCAGCGAATCGTGCCGCAGACGCCTCTTACAGGTGACATCTTTCCTCATTATTTTCAGAGATAAGCCGGAAACAGACGATGGCATACGTAGTTACCGAGAGTTGCATCAAGTGTAAATACACCGATTGCGTGGATGTCTGCCCCGTCGACTGTTTCCATGAAGGACCGAATTTTCTCGTCATTGACCCCGAAGAATGTATCGATTGTGACGTCTGTGTCACTGAATGCCCGGTTGAGGCCATCTTCCGTGAAGAAGACCTGCCATCTGATCAAAAAGCCTTTGTGGAACTGAACGCAACGCTTGCCAAGCAATGGCCTGTGATAAGCGAGCCGACCACGCCTCCGGCTGATGCCGAAGAGTGGGTAGGGGTGGAAGGAAAACTCAGCTATCTGGAACGCTAATGGTTCAACCTAAAAAACGGTAGCTCGATTGAGATGGAACGCGTCTTGTTGTGCCGCAATGTGTAGTGAAAAGATGAGCGGTTTCATAAACCGAAAGATCTCCAGTTAGTAGCAAGTAGGGTCACTGGAGTGGCGTGAACCCCTGGTCAATGGTTTACAAGGGTGGCTGGGAAAGGAAAATCATGGCCTGGTCAGTTGTATCGAAACAGCGGTGCAGACGGTTTTGCGCTTCCTGCGAATCGGTAATGACGTCTTCGAGCTGACCGGATGCTGGGCCAATGTTCTCCCCAAGGGGGCAGCACACAAGGCCCACAGCCATCCCAACAATTTTCTCAGTGGGGTCTATTATCCTAGAATCCTCAGTTGGATGGGGTAGAGTGTGCGTTTGTGGTGGTGCAG
>CBDVCD010000267.1:0-4916 GCA_965372385.1 uncultured Gammaproteobacteria bacterium
AGTACGCATCACCCGGTCTCGTGAAGAAAACCCGTGCAGTCCGGCGTTGTATAGCCATCACAATCTATTAACTCAGCCATAATTTAACGCCGGATGTTCCTAGGTCGGCGATGTACCTGGTTGGCGAGGTGTCGGCAGCAGTGCAAGGATTGTTCAATTCAATCCTATTGCATTTCCTCCATCCATGGAGGTCAGATGCTGCCGTCAAGCCTCCATGGAGGGATTTAAGGCGTCCTCACCAACCAGATACATCGTCGATAAACACGGATGTATTTGATGGCCGCGTTGAATAAGAAGTCTTGGATGGTCCACTCTGAGGAGGAGTAACTCAATCATGCAGAAAATAACCTATTGGCTCGCCTTCAGCGCGAGTTTCCTGTCGTGGAATGCGCTAGCCACGGATGGCTACCAGATCGATACCGTACTGATTCCGGATGACCAGGCAGCCTCTCCGGATACCCAGCAGACCCAGCTCTACAAACCCCACGAGGTTGCCATTGACCGGCGTCCATTCTGGATCTCCAGCAACGAGCGTTCCGGTTTTGCCGGAATCACCCTGTTCCACAAGGGTTCGAATAAGGTCATGGCCTGGGTAAATATCGAGGAGCCGGGCCTGGAGTTCAGTGAAGAACCGGAAGAAGAAGAGACCATTGACGAGCATGCGGTTGAGGAGGAGCCTGAACCCCACTTTCCTTCTGAGATCCGCTTCAACCCAACTCTCTGTCTTCCCATCAAACTCTATCCGGGATCGGAACCCCCTGAGTTTGTGGAGGTGGACGAGCTAACGGGCGAGGAGACAGTCTATACCCCTTCGTTGTGGGACGAGGACCCCAGCTATGTCTGCGCGCCACTCGGGGCCGAGGGCCATGCCCGTCATCCCCACGGGATCGATGTGGATAAGCGCAGGAAACTGGTCTACCAGGTCATCGAGCACTCGGGGCTGCGCTGGAACAGTGACCGCAGCGGATTCGAGGTAGCCGAGACCACTGACGATGAATCCGGCATGCTGTTGGTCTATGACATTCGCAGGCCGCATATGCCGGAGATCGTGGACGGCTTTCTGCTGGGACATGGGGCACATGAGGTGGCGGTGAACGAACGCAACGGCAAGGTCTTCCAGGGCAACCACGAAGACTCACCGGGAGTGGAGCCGAATATCTGGGTCGACGTGATCAATCGTAAGGCCAAGAAAAACCCCTATGGATTTATCGATACCGGCTTTTACAACGCCGTGCAGGGGATCGAGGTGGACGAGCGGCTCAATGTGGTCTTCGGCACCACCCATGTGGGGGAGAAGATGTTCGCGTTTAGCGGCAACTGCAAGCCCAGGCCCAATCACCCACCCACTATTGTCGATTACAACCTGGACCCGGATATCGAGGAACCCTTCGTTGAGAAGGCGATGGGTGAGAACTGCATCCTCTATACGGTGGATCTACGCGAGCCCTTCATCGAGCAGGTTCCCAATGCCGAGGAGATCTTCGCGCTTGCCGATACCGCAATCACCGAGGCCATCGAGGCCGGCGAAGAGCCCACCGACCTGCCCAGCGTGCTGCACATGCACGATCTGACGGTGGATCGGCGCAACCATCGGGCCTATCAGACCCTGCATGGTATTCACCACGCGGAGCATACCGGCAGCCCGGAAGAGGCGGTGTTGCCCGAAGAGGAAGAACCGATTGAAGAAGAGCCACCGGTGGTCGAGGAAGAGGCGGAGATTGACATCATGGGGCGCTGGTTGGCCGAGGTGGATGTGGATCCGGAATCGGAGACCTTCCAGCAAGTCCGTTACATCGATCTGTCGAACGGTTGGGATGCCCTGACCTATCCCGGTGCGGAAGACCTGCCTGAGGGCACTCCCTTCGATCAGATGTTTATCCATGCCCACTGGGTCGCCGTCGATCCAAGGCGGGAGACCATCCTGGTCAGCGGTGAGCACACCGGGAACCTGGGTGTGGTCGAGGCCGAGGAGGAGCTGAGCGATACACCAGAACTCGAGCAGGTGATCGCCATCTCCCGGACGATACCGGATTGTGATCCGGGCGTGGACGAGACGGGTGCACCGGCGGTGGAAGAGCCGCATGTCCATGGTGTGCAGATCGACCCGCGCAATGGACGTGCCTATGTGAGCGACGAAGGGGAGGGCTGCTTCTACGAGTCGGTGACTATCCTCAAACCGATGAAGGACAGGGATGACTGACAGGAGTTGACAGGCCCATGGGCAGACTCCCTGCACCTGAACCTTGAGGTGCGGGAGTCTGCTCGTCTTCGATTGCCTCTGAAACAAATTGATACAAATGGAAACAACCTGAAACGGGAATCGCGTAGAACTACGCATAGACGATCAGACAGGGCAAACCTATAGATAGAGTAGGAGCCTTGTAAGAGAAGGAGATTAAGCCACGAAGGAGTATATGCCAGCGGAGGGCGGTGTAGGAATCCCAGGTTCCAGTGGCAGGATGATGTAATGAGGGATTGATGATGAAGTTATTGAAACAACTGTTGGTCATGGTCTTTGTCGGCCTGTTGACGATGTCTGGTGCAGCCCTTGGTGAATTTGGTCCACCAGGAGAAGGTGGCGCGCAAAAGGGTGATACGAACCGAGACGGTTTATGTGAAGATGTGATTGGTGTCATGGGAATCCATGGCGGTCAGTGTGGTGAAGGTGAGCAACACAAAAATGGAAGGGATGACTCGCTTGGTGTACTCTTTGAAGGCACTCAGGACCGTAACCGTGATTGTCCGGACGTGGGTCCTAACCAAAATCCAGATCCTGGATACGGTGAAGGAAAATAGCCGCAAGGAGAGATGTTGAATAGCACGGTGAGTTCCGGCTAATCTCAATCTTCCAGCGAGAGAAGACCGACCCCCGCTGAGAACGGGAGTCGGTCTTATCTATTCATAAAGGGGAGCCTATAAGCTTATTCTCCTGACCTGCATTTCCTATTCAAAACGCAGGGCGGATATGGGATCCATACGCGAGGCGCGGTAGGCCGGGTAGAAGCCAAACAGGATGCCGGTGGTGGCGGCGAATCCTGAGGCCAGCAGGATGGCGGAGGGCCGGATGACGATGGGCACCTCGCCAATGGCGCCAATCAGCAGGGCGGCCCCCAGGCCCAGTAGAATGCCCACCAGGGCGCCGAGCAAGGATAGCACCACCGCCTCGATGAGGAACTGCTGCTGAATGTCCCGGGGCCGTGCCCCCACTGCGAGGCGCAGGCCGATCTCCCGGGTCCGCTCCGAGACCGATACCAGCATGATGTTCATGATGCTGATGCCCCCCACCAGCAGAGAGACCGAGGCCACGGTGGCCAGCCAGAAACCCAATACCCCGGAGGCCTTCTCCTTCTTCTCCCGCATCTCGGCCAGGTTCTTCACCTCGAAGTCGTCCCGCATGCCGGGCATTAACCGGTGGCGCTGGCGCAGCAGGCGACGGATCTCCTGCTCGGCAGCCGCCATGCGATCGGTTTGGGCCACCTTGACCATGATGTAGTCGATTGCATCGAAACGGGCCGCGGCCAGCCCCTGAACCCGGCCGCGGGCGGTGGAGAAGGGGATCATGATACGGTCGTCCTGGTCGCTGGCGCTGGCGGTCTGGCCCTTGGGCGCCAACAGACCCACCACGCTGAAGGGGGTGTTGGCCACCCGGATGATCCGGCCCAGGGGATTCCGGGCACCGAACAGCTCTTCAACCACCGTGGCGCCCAGCAGCGCCACCTTGCTGGAGCCTTGCCATTCGCTGGGCGAAAAACTGCGTCCGGCACTCAGCCGCCACTCCCGGGCGACAAAGATGTCCGGGGTGACGCCCTGGATACGGGTGGACCAGTTCAGGTTGCCATGTACCACCTGGGCTCGGCTATACAATAAGGGGGCGACACTGACCAATCCCGGCACCTCTTCACGAATAGCATCGGCATCGCCCAGGGCGAGGCTGGCCTCGGTGCTGCCACCGAGTCGCGCACCGCCTGTGCTGGCGCTGCCAGGGTAAACCATCAGCAAATTGGCGCCGATGTTGCGCAGCTCATCTATCACAATCTGTTGCGCACCGGCGCCCACCGCCATCACCGCGATGACCGCCGCCACGCCGATGATGATCCCCAGCATGGTGAGAGTGCTGCGCAGGGGATTGGTCCGCAGGGCGCGCACCGCATCGCTTAGATGGCCGAGGACGATCATCGTACAAACCCTGCCTCTGGCGACAGTTTTCCATCATGCTCCAGCCTCTCTCCCACCAGCTGTTGATCCGCCTGTAGAGGTTTCTCATTCACCCGATCGGAGGCCATCATGCCGTCGTGGAAGCGGACGATGCGCCGGGCGTGGCGGGCCAAATTCATCTCGTGGGTAATCAGTATCAGGGTCACGCCTGTGCGGTTGAGTGCCTGGAACAGGGCCATGATCTCCAGCCCGGTGCGGCTGTCCAGGGCGCCGGTCGGCTCATCGGCGAGCAGGATGGCGGGCTCCTGCACCAAGGCGCGGGCGATGGCCACCCGTTGCTGTTGGCCGCCGGAGAGCTGGCCAGGCAGGGAACCGAGACGATCCACCAGACCGACCTTTTCCAGGGCAACGGCGGCCCGCTGATGGCGCTTTGAGGCAGGGGTGTGGCTGTAGAGCAGGGGCAGGGCCACGTTTTCCAGCACGCTGAAGCGGGGCAGCAGATTGAACGACTGGAAGACGAAGCCGATCTTGCGATTGCGGATCCGGGCCAGCCGGTTGCTATCCAACTCGCTTACCTTCTCCCCATCCAGCCAATAGTCTCCTCCGGAGGGGCGGTCCAGGCAGCCCAGCAGGTGCAGGAAGGTGGACTTGCCCGATCCCGAGGGCCCCATGATCGCGAGCAGTTCTCCCCGTTTCACCCGCAGGCTGATGCCGCGCAGGGCGTGCAGCGGTTCACCGCCGACCTGGAAGGTCTTGCGCAG
>CBDVCD010000268.1:0-4909 GCA_965372385.1 uncultured Gammaproteobacteria bacterium
CAAAGCGACTATCGTCGCTAATCGCAGCCACGGGCAGCTCCTACGGAGGCTGAATGGTTACGTATGCCATTACATTTGCACCTATCGGTTCGTAGTTGGGCTGAGTGACTTATTCGACGAATTGTGGAGAGCATGTATTTCATTCTCCCTCTGGCGCTTGCCGCAATGGGCTATGGTCTCTATCGACTGGATCGGATCTGCCTCAGCGCCAGGGAGATCGATTGGGGGCAAGGCTGGGTGAACCGGCTGGATGGCTTGATCCGGTTCTTCTGCCGCCGCTACCATCGGCTGCGGCCGGTTGAGCTGGAGATCCCGGAGACCGGGCCCGCCATCCTGGCCTCCAACCATATCTCCGGCCTCGATCCGCTGCTGATGGTCGCCTGCAGTCGGCGGCCATTGCGGTTTCTCATCGCCCGCGAGCAATATGAGCGCTTTGGCCTGCAGTGGCTGTTTCGCACCATCGGCTGCATCCCGGTGGATCGGCAGCGTTCACCGGAAAAGGCGATGCGGGCCGCCTTCAGGGCATTGCGCCAAGGCGAGGTGATCGCCCTTTTTCCCCATGGCAAGATCCACCTGGACTCCGATCCACCCCGCAAGCTGAAGGCGGGCGCCGCACGACTGGCCATGCATACCGGGGCCCCACTGATTCCCATGCGCATCACCGGTGTGCGGCGGCAGGGGCACATCGTTTCGGCGGTTCTGCTCCGATCGCGCGTGGAAATAACCCCTTTCCCACCCATGGATCCCAAGGGCAGGGATCCGGATGAGTTGCTCTCAGAGCTGCAACGGCTCATCGAGCCTTAAACGGATTGCGGCTGAATATCGCATCGGCAGTGGAGGCATAGGGCCGATCTTTGTATCATTCTCTATCTGAACGGAAATCAACCCTATTGTTGTGAAAATCCTTCTGTGTAGGGTGGGCGCTGCCCACCATCGAAGGATAGATCGAAAGGTATTAGGTGGGTGGTGCTCACCCTTCTACATGGGTAACTCTTCAGCCTCCGTAGGAGCTGCCCGTGGCTGCGATTAGCGACGATAGTCGCTTTGTGTGAAGATGCCGAAAAGGCTTGCCGCCTTTGGTCGCAGCCATGGGCAGCTCCTACAACGACATTCCCAGACGTAGGTCGGGTTAGGCATATAAATTTCGGTACGATTAATATATAAGCTGCCGTATTTCCATTATTCACTAGGAAAGAAAAATGAAAGTCACAGTCTTTGGCTCCGGCTATGTGGGCCTGGTAACAGGCGCCTGCCTTGCGGAAGTAGGCAACGATGTCATCTGCATGGATGTGGATAACCGTAAGATCGATATGTTGAACCAGGGGCGGATGCCAATCTACGAGCCCGGGCTGGATCAGATGGTGGAGCGTAACGCCAAAGAGGGCCGGTTGCGTTTCACCACCGATGCGGATGAGGCGGTCAAACACGGTCTGTTTCAGTTCATCGCCGTGGGAACCCCGCCGGATGAGGATGGCTCCGCCGATCTGCAGTATGTGCTGGCGGTGGCGGAAACCATTGGCGAGCACATGGATGGGTATCGCATCGTGGTGGACAAGTCGACCGTCCCGGTGGGCACGGCGGACCGGGTGCGGGAGAGGATCGAGGTCACCCTGCGGCAGCAGGGCAAGCAGTTTGAGTTCGATGTGGTCTCCAATCCGGAATTCCTCAAGGAGGGCGCGGCGCTGGATGATTTCATGAAACCGGACCGCATCATCATCGGCACCGACAACCCGCGCACCACCGAGCTGCTGCGGGCGCTCTATGCCCCCTTCAACCGCAATCGCGATAGGCTGATCGCCATGGATATCCGCTCCGCGGAGCTGACCAAGTACGCGGCCAACGCCATGCTGGCCACCAAGATCAGCTTCATGAACGAGCTCTCCAATCTGGCCGAGTTGCTGGAGGCGGACATCGAGCAGGTGCGCCATGGCATCGGTTCGGACAGCCGTATCGGTTACGCCTTCATCTACCCCGGTTGCGGCTACGGCGGTTCCTGTTTTCCCAAGGATGTCAGCGCCCTGGAGCGCACCGCCCATGAGGTCGGCTACCAGGCCCAGCTGCTGAGCGCGGTCGAGGCGGTGAACGCCCAGCAGAAACAGGTCCTCTACCGGAAAATCGACAGCCACTACCAGGGTGAACTCAAGGGCAGGAGCTTTGCCCTCTGGGGGCTGGCGTTCAAGCCCAATACCGACGATATGCGCGAGGCCCCCAGCCGGGTGCTCATGGAGGCCCTGTGGGCGGCGGGAGCCCGGGTACAGGCCTATGACCCAGAGGCCATGGAAGAGTGCCGGCGTATCTATGGGGAGCGTGACGATCTGCTCTATTGCGAGAATCAGCATGCCGCCCTGCAGGAGGCGGATGCGCTGGTCGTGGTGACCGAGTGGCAGCTCTTCCGCAGCCCGGATCTCGAGCATATCAAGCAGAGCCTGAAGCAGCCGGTGATCTTCGATGGGCGCAACATCTACGATCCCGCCCATCTCAGTGGGGCTGGTTTTACCTATTACGCCATCGGCCGGGGCTGCTAGTGCCCGTCCAGAGTCTCCCCCTCCCACCGGGAGGAGGCTGGGGGGAGGGGAAGCTACTTTATAGGTCGGGGCGAGTAAGGGCTCAATTGATCCTGCTATAAATACGAGAGCTAAACCAAAACAGGGCGCCAATGGCGCCCTGTCGTCCCGTTAGAGGTCGTATCAACGACTAGCGACCTGCTTTTGTTTGCGCAGCCCTACTCATTCCAGTTGCGGTGTCCGTTGGAACGGCAGATTGATTGGTGGCCTGACTGGCGTTGGCGCCGTCCCCCGCCGCTGCACGGGCCTCATCGGCGTTGTCAGTACCTCGTAAAGTGCTGGCCATCAATGAATCGTCTTCCTCCAACATGGCACCGATGATGATATTATGCTGATCACTGATCTGATCATCTACCTCATCATAATTCGGGTTAACATCTGCTGACGGATGATGGGCCGAGACATAGGGAGCGAACGTCAGTGATGCCACTGCTGCCAGGATAGCGCTTTTAATCATGGTTTTTTTCATGAGATCTTCCTCTTAGTTTGTTGAACCACATGAAGAGGTACAGGATTCTTCCTGAATGTTTCGTCTTCATCTGGTTAAAACTATAGCGGGTAGGTATTTCCCCGCGATTTCCTGGTTGTTTCAATCTGTTTCATTAATAATCGATCACAGGCCATTGTGTGAACCGCCTCACATAATTTAGCGTTGGGACGGGTGCGTGTTACACTCCGGCCTTGGCAGTTGATGAAAACCACAGATCAACCGGGCTACCTATAATGAAAAAAAACTTCAATAAAACACGCTTAGCAAACACCCTCAGTCTTCTGGTGCTCGCTTCACCCGCCTTCGTCACCCTGGATCTGACCGCCGCCGAACCTGAAACCGAGACGAAAAAGCAAAAACCGGGATACTACACGGGATCCTTTCGCATCCTGCCCGAGCTGCAGCTGACGGGCTACTACGATGACAATGTCTTTGCCACGGAGCAGGGAACTGAGTCGGACTATGTGGCGGTTGTCACGCCGTCGGTGAAGATCAATTCCCTGTGGGACAAACACAGCCTGAAGCTGGGTGCGGGCGCGAGTCTGGGCTATTTCTCCGAGTATACCTCAGAAGATTACAAGGATTACTGGCTCGACATGAAGGGGAAATATGCCCTGGGAGAGAAGACCAGCCTGTCTGGAGGGTTGGGCTACAGCCAGAAACACGAGGGTCGGGACTCCAAGGAGAGTATCCAGATTCAGGATGAGTTGACCACCTACCAGGTGGCGAGCGCGCAGGCGGGCGCCCGGCATCATTACGAGGATCTCACCTTCAGGGCGGGTGTCACCTATCAGCACCTGGATTATGATGATGTGGAGGGCCTCAGCAACGATGACAGGGATCGAACCCTGACCGGCCTGGGTCTACGCATAAGCAAGGACTTTGACAAGCAACTGCAGCTCTTTGCCCAGGGTCTGTTCAATGAGCGCGACTATGACCAGGGCGTCGATCAGTTTGGCAACAACAAGGACTCCTGGGGTTATTCGGCCGCGGTCGGCGTGCTCAAGCGGTTGCCCCGGAAAGGCAAGATCGAGGCCTATGCCGGTCTGCTGTCGCAGGAGTATGATGACGGGGCGTTCGATACGGTCACCGAGCCCGACCTTGCCGTCAATCTGCGGGTCTATCCCAGCGAAACCATCAAGGTTACCGGAAAGCTGACGCGAGCCATCAAGGAGACCACGATAATAAATTCCTCCGGTTATCTCTACAGCAGATTGGATCTGCAGTTGGATGCAAAGATAGTTGGCGATATCGTGGGCTACCTCAGTTATGGATATGGCCTGGCCGAGTATCAGGAGATCAACCGGGAAGACAAGGAAAACGCCTTTGGCCTCGGGGCGAACTACTACATGAGCCCAACCGTCTCCTTTGGCGCAAGCCTCAGCCATTACACTAACGATTCTAATAAGAGCTTCTTCGACTACGATAAGAACCTGGTTCTGCTGACGGCCAAGATCAAGTTCGTACCACCGGGGCGGTAATACAATCCTTGCGGTATTTTTCAGCAAGCGCTGATAAAGCCATCCAGAGAAATCGGGTAGGGTGGGCACCGCCCACCTATACCGCGCTATCTCTCCCTGTTATTGGTGGGCGGTGCCCACCCTACATTGCTGCTGACGGCCAAGATCAAGCTCGTACCACCGGGGCGGTAATCCTATTTGTGTGAACAAAAGTTTTGAACTGCGTCACATCCTGATCTAGAGATGATTTGGATCAAGAAAAATTAAAAATAGGGGTATTTACTAGCTATCTTATCAATGGATTTGTTGTATATTATCGCTCATGAACTTGGTCGATTAAACCCATCTAGGGAGTGACTGGTTCACAGGTTCCGATTTAGAACAAGAAGATGTGA
>CBDVCD010000269.1:0-4865 GCA_965372385.1 uncultured Gammaproteobacteria bacterium
TCGCATAATGCGCAAAATATTTTTGACTGCTCATAAAAAACGTAAAACTTTAGATAGTCTGGTTCCATTATTCTTTATGATTATTCCTGAAAATCCTGATTGTGAGGTCTTGATCAGTAACTTCCCAATGAGCGAATTCACGGGGTCACCATTTAGCTGATCTCCTATAATTACGGTGACAGTTTACTAAATAGTGCCTGAACGGAAACCCCGAATTTCCATAAAACCTCGCGAGTATCTGGCGGAGCAGTTTGAAGCCAAAGGGGCCAAGCCAAAGGGGCCAGGCTCGAATTGTTCTTAGAAGCCTCTTTCCGAATATATAGTTACAAACCTCAGCTCTTGCGAACCGTGCGTACTGGTGTGATGTAGCGAAACCCTCAACGGCGATAAAATACAACGCCAACACGGTCGATATGTTCAAGTAGATCCGGGTTGTCAATGTGCCTCCAGATTGAAAGATCGAAGCTGTAAGGCAGTAGCAGATCGTCAAGTTCCCGTTCAACCTTGTAGAGCGTCGATAGATTCATCTGCTCTCCCTTGATTGTGAGGTCAATATCCGATCCTGTTTTGAAGTTTCCCTTGGCCCGGGAGCCATAGTGGATCACTTCGTCAATTAGCGGATGACGCAGAAACACGGAATTGATCCTGCCGATTACCTCATCGCTCAGTCCGAAGCGCATTATCCGGTCTCCTGCACCTTTAACCGCTCCATCGCCTCCCGCAATTGCTCGAACAATAGGAAATATCGAGTCAAAATATCGTTCACTATTTCCTTGGCGGTATCCTCGTTATAGGTATGGGATGTCTTGTTCCGGCTCTGGATCATATCCATCCAGGCCTCGCCATCCTCCAGCAGGCCTAATTTGAAGGCCTCTCGAGTTGCGTCTCTAGAGCCATAGATAGCCTGATTTCCACGGCTCTCAAGAAAATCCTTCAGTGTATTCCATGCCAACTCATGGGTATATTCAAACGCTTGAATCAACCCTAGTTCCTCCAACTCATTCAATTCACCCTTTGCGATAAATTTCCCGAGCTGATTGAGCGCCTTTTGATAGTTGTTCAGACGCTGAATCCAACGGATATCCTGCGTCAAATTCAACGTGATTGTTCTCCTTTTTGTAGAAAAACTGTTACAGCCTGTATAAATTGCTCCGGCTGTTCAGCAAGTAGCCTGGGTGGAGTTTACGAAACCCGGGTTGCGTAAACTCCACCCAGGCTACATGACAGAGCAGGCTATCCGGCAGACCGGAAGCCAGCAGCTTCACCAGCACCCGCTAACCTAGAAGACCGACGAAGGTGAAACCCACACCGATGTAGATGGCCGCTTCCATGGTGCCGATAGCCACATTGCGCTGTTCACCGACTTCCTCGCCGACGTTGATACCCGGCAGCAGGATGTAGCGAAGAGCTATGGACAACGAGGTCTGAGCCAGGAACATCACCATAGCTACCAGGGACCATGCGACCACGGACAGCGCGAGCACACTGGGATCGTAGACCACCAGTCCCGAGGTCGCGGTGACAGCGAGGCCTACACCCAGACGATAGCCCGCGAAGCGAATGGCCAGGGCGGTGTTGCCGCCGGCGATCTCACCAGCCAGTGTTCGCTCGTTGCCGTGACGGCGCTCGAATACCTTTTTTCGATACATCGTTGCCGCCGTCAGGATCACCTGGGACACGATGTAGGCTACGACGACAACCGCCAGGCCCAGAAAGGTCGATCCATCCACCCAGGACATGGCCGCCCGTACGATGATCGCGGTGGCGATCATGTTACCCACATCGACGATGCCCGCCGCCACATTACCCTTCATGACCTCTTCGTGGATTGCAATGCCTGGTAAAGAGATGTGATCGAAGACTTTGCGGGTCAACCACATCAGGGCCATGGCGAGTACTCCGTAACCGGCCATCAGGCTGATTTCATCCACGTAAGTCCGCCCTGCCTCACCGGCGACCACGCCCATCATCAGGATGGCTACCGCGACTATGGCTCCGGCAAGCGTGATGCCGACGGCAAAGTTATCCTGCTTGGAGAGGATGTCGGTCAACGACACCTCGGAGATAGCGCCCACCAACAGGCGTAGCGCCGCCATGAAACCGAGTATGATCACGAAGTCGATAGCGTAGTAACCGATAGATGCGTCCTGAAGCATTATCAAAGAACCGAGCTGTTCCATTTTTTTCTCCGTCTTGTTGAATTCAGTTATTTGCCACCAAAACCACTTCTGCGCGAACTGCCCCGCAAACTGCCGCCGAACAGGCTGGAGGTTCGTTTGGGTGGTGCGGTCGAGGTTGCCCTGCCAGTACTGGTCTTGCCACCGAACAGGCTCGACTGGCGCTTGGCGGTATCTCCCGCGTGGCGCGGTCCGTTTCCGGCCCCAAACTTTTTCGAGATGTTGTTGTTGTAGTTCTTCTGCATGGTGGCGTAGGTACTGACGCGCTTGTTGCCCTGAACCGAACCGTAGGTCTTCTTCGGCTTCGCCGGGGTAATGCCTTTCCTGGCCATGGCCTGGTTGCGGGTCTTGGTGGCACTGCGGTCTTCCCTGGTGCCGTAGGTCGAACGTGCGTAGTCGTTGTAATAGGAGTACCGTGCGCGGCCGCCATACCAGTCGTCATAACGAATCGGTCCACGATAGGTGTTCCGCCCCAGAAAAATATCGCTAAACAACCGGTACTGACCGTAGAACGCCCAGAACGACGAGCCACTGGAATCGGTCTTCCACTGACCGTAGGCCGGGTTGCCCACCAGATAACTGCCGGCCACCTGGCCGCCGCCCTTGACGTTGGAGGTGTCTTCATCCCGCGGGATATTGACCCTTTGCAACTCCCCATCCGACAGATCGGCCAGGGTGTTGACCACGTCCAGCAGGCTGTCGTTGAAGATCACCGGATCGGTGGCGGCGTGCAGGGACTGCAGCTCCTGGAAGGCAGGGACGTACTGGTTCCTGTTGTCGACCTTATCGGGTAGCGCCGCGAGACGGGTCTTCAACCCTTGATACAGAGGCCCTTTCGAGGTCGCATCCTTGGCCAGGAGATCCGTCACAGAGCTGAATTCCGGCTTGGAGGCCGACAACTTCTCGGCATATGTCGCGATCAGGCGGCTGTTGGACAATTGACGAGCATCGAGTTGCTGCTCCAAGGCAGCAAGTCTATAGGTGACCGTTGCCTTGTTCTGTTGCAGGTCTTCCGTGTACTCGTTGCTGCATCCAGCGAGCAGCAGGAGCGCTGCCAGCAACGGCCACGCGAGCCACCTGGCCATGTACCCTGTCTGTTTCATATTCCCTTTCTCCACGTTTATTGAATCGGATTCGGTGGGTTGCCGGGACCGGCAGCCTGTTGGACTTAGGCGTTTGTAACGAGGCAAAGCAGGTTCATCCGCAGTAAGACAGTCCTAAGTCCTAGCAGGCGGCCACCGCGTCACGGATCCGGTCTAGGCTTGCCTTGGCTTCCTCATTGGCGATGACGAACAACGCCGAGGCACGAATCGTTGTATGGGCGCGTGGATTGGTCTCCAGCTGCCCGGTCTCGGTATCGATGTATCCCACCGCCGTACCCAGGTCGTCCTGCATCAGGCGGCAGGCCACCGCGTGCCAGGGTTTGGCATCGATGGTCACGTCGTAGCGCACGTATTCGTCGGAACTGGCGGTGAACATGTTTTCGATGATCTGTTCGGAACCCGGGGCCACCAGGCCACGCACCAGCATTTCCGGATAGGCCCGCACCGGACGGATGACGATGTCCGCCCCGGCGGCGCGGAAGCGTTCGCGGTTGTGGTCGTCCACACACTCGGCCAGCACCAGTGCATCATCCACACCAATCTCTTTCAGGCGATGCAGGATGTCGAAGGTGCGGCTGTCCGAGTCCGAATTCGTCTCTTCCCGGGCCAGGATCACAATGGCGCTGGCCTTGTCGGCGTCGACTGCGCGCAGCTCGCCGGGATCACTGGCATCACCGTTGTGATGGGTCAGTCCGCTCATCCGGGAAAGACTCTCCGGCAAGCCGTCAGGGAAGCGACGGGTAAGAATCTGCACCAGTTTTTCCCGGTGCTCTGCGCTGGCCCGCAGTTGTTCGATGACTCGCAGGAAGAAGCGCTCTCCATCTTCGCTGGGTGTGTTGATGATCAAGGTGTGCCCATTCATATTCCATCTCCAGTTGCCGCATTTCTTGCGTAATTGAGCGTTCGCGCGGTAGTCGAAGTAATCGCCCGCCGTCTTTGCCAGGATGAAGATGCCGCCGAAGTAGAGCAGCAGCACCGTCGAGATGCGTCCTTCCACAGTCGCCGCGGAGATGTCTCCGTAGCCCACCGTGGTGGCGGTCGTCAGGGTGAGCCACATGGCATCGCCGGGACTCAACGATTCGAAACTCATCATGGCGATGACGTGGAGAACGAAGAGCGTGGCCAGAAAAAAGGAGGAGATCAGCAGCTGTCGCCGCATCTCGTCCCCGGTGAACGCCAGCGAACGAAAATGCTGGCGGTGTATCAGGAAGCGCAGCAAACCAATCACGCGCTACCCTCTGCATTTCCCGGCCACAGTTCCTCGATCTTTCTCAATGGCAGAAACACACAGAGGTGCACCTCGGTGCGACCGCCTTCGAAGATCCTTATCTCCAGCGCCCGTTGCCGATCGTCGGCAACGAAGTAGGCGTAATCGCAACCTTGCTCACCCTCTTCCATGGTGGTCGGTAGCGACCGCTTGCGATAGTCGCCCTCGTAACGATATGCCTTCACATAACCTTCCTGGCGGTAGACCTTACCTACCCAGGGCCTCATCTCCCGCGGGATCTTGTCCGCCTTGCGGGCTTTGATGACGTTATGACTCCCGCTGTCCGGGTCGACGGCCATGGCGACATCATCCTTCTTG
>CBDVCD010000270.1:0-4849 GCA_965372385.1 uncultured Gammaproteobacteria bacterium
GATTACACCGCTTTGGAGTTGCCGTAAGGCCAATGGGCGAGATCAGGATGTCTGACCCTGGCGGCCCCATCCCTGCTAGCCGAAGAGGTCCCCATTGTAGACGGCGCGCTCTGGACGAAATCTTCGACTCTGGAGAAGCACAGCTATCTTATCGGCATCAGTAACCTGCTGGATGTAGAGTATGCCTATCAGAAACGAAACGGCCGGCAACCCTCCGATGATCAGAGTATCACCCGAAGGCTGTATGAGAATACAGATGATCTGTCTCTGGATCAGGTAACCAGGCGTATCGATCAGTGGTACCAGAGGAACCCGGACCAGATGAGCAAGGCGGTGCTTGACGTGATCTGGATCGACATGGTGCTAGCCGAATGATCGGCCAGAAACTAACAGCTAATATTGACATCAGTGAGGGCAGAGAGTCATGAAAAAAGAGATCCAAAACCTACCCGCCGCTGTGCTTCTTCTGCTGGTGGCAGGTTGCGCAACCGTTGGGGGTGCACTGATTGGCGGCGGCATTGGCCACATTGCGGGCGACGCCAAGATGGGCGCTACGGTAGGGGCGACGACCGGTGCCGTTATTGATATATTTGGACGCTGATACCTGGACAATAGGGGACAGCAGCGGCTTGGCAATGCTGCGTACTTTAGTGGGTGGGAGTCCCACCTGGGTAATCGCTGACCACGAGCCAGTATCGAGCCTTGCTGCACGCCTGGCAACAGGCTTGTAGATGCATAGGCACGAAAGCAGGCGAGGTGTAAGGGTAACGGGTGATGCCGACCTTGAAGGTGTAGAGCCCCGAAAAATTCAGATGGAGAGTGCCGACGGGTTTGTCCCTCCGGCAGGCAATAACCCGAGCTGCGTGATGGTGAGTGGCACGGGTACTCACCGGGGTCCGAGGCCGTGTCGAGCCTGACACGGCGAGTACTTGGTAACCAAGGAGGTCCGGGCGCCGGTCCACAGGCAGTGGGCACCCGTGAACGAGTGTAAGAAGCGAGGACAAGGGCGGTGGTGTTCGGAATTCGGAGCCATCCATAGTAGCGTGGATGCCTGGTAATGCGGGCGGAGTGAAGGGGTGGCGGTCAAGAAGCAAGTGACTTTAAAGCCCCGCTTTGCGGGGCTCTTTACTTCACGGCCTCGATCAACTTGATATCCTGGCGGAGCATTTCATTGACGAGCTGGGCGACTTCCACACCCTTTGATCTGGCCCGTTCCTGAAGGTAGTTCTGCACCTCCTCATCCAGATAGACGGGGAGGTTCAGCTTGGCGTTCTTACGGAAAAACTTTCCGCGTTCACCCTTGGAAAAGTCATATTCCTGTTTCATAGTTCTGTCTCATACTGGCGTTGTTCGTGTTTGGTGGCAGGCCGGGCGGAGATGATCCGCACTGTAGCCGCGTTGGCGCTGATCTCGTGGTAAGTATGGATCACCACCAGCAGCTTGCCGTTCTCCGCCTGTCCCAGGGTGATCCAGCGCTCCTCGCTCTCGCTGTGTTCCCCATCCGGGATGGAGATCATCAGCGGGTCACGAAACACCGTGGCCGCCAAGTCAAAGCTGACGCCATGCTTGCGCCGGTTGCTGGCGGCCTTGGCGGCATCCCATTCAAAATGATACCCAAAGCTTCCCACCATGCGCCCTATCCGGTGGCCGAGAAGCGATTGGCGTCATGCTTGAGGATCGGGTTTTCCGGCACCGCCTTGGCGATCTTCTTCTCCTCCGGCGTAAACCGAGTGATGGTCTCGAACTGAAGCCCTAGCTCCTCATCCGGCCCCCGCTCGTCCTTGTCGAAAATCAGCTCATCGGTGGTGACCCCCAGGGCCAGCGCCAGGCGGCGGATGGCATCCAACGTGGGCTGGGATGCACCGCTCTCGTAGCGCCGAATCTGCAATATCCAGACTCCGACCTCATCGGCGAGCTGCTGCTGAGTCCAGCCTTTCTGCTTGCGTAGCGTGACGACACGTTCCGGAAAACTCATCTCCAACATATCCAATCTAAAAGGATTGACTGATAGTAAATAAACTAGCATTCATTGTGTTGTGTGTCGTGCGACTTGACCTCATGAGGATGGATTTAGCCCCCTAGGGAGCGGTATTGTCAACAGCGTGCATGTTAGGTTTTGCACTCATCATATTGGGTTGCAAATTTTTTCAGATGAGGTGAACGAAATGGCCCACATCCCCAACGACCAGATCGAACGACTGAAACAGGGAGTCGCCTTGCAGCACCTGGCCGAGAACATGGGTGTCACCTTGAACCTAGAATCTACACCGTAGCGTGATTCACCCAGTGGGTGAAGGTGTCTAGCGAACAAAACAAACATAATTTCAACTCGTTAACAGTAGAATGGAGCGGTCAACTGAGGAATCTAGGATCAAGGCGTGTTTGCCAACTCAGGCTTGTCTCAACACCCCTCCACGCCACTCATAAGAGCGGCACACTCTGGGGTTCACTTTTTCTGGGTTTGAAAAAAGGCGTCCACCAGGTCCCCAACCGATCTCAACCAGCAGGTCTACACCCTCTTCCAGCGCGCTATGCTGGCTCCCGCCAGGGAACAGCTGCCGGAGATGGATACCATGATGCGGCTTGAGGTATCGATAGGAACCCAGTGGACCTCGGGTTATATGGCTAAGCCACACTGTTGGCCGCCGTAGCAGTGGATATCATGGCTACATTCACCATAACAGCCAATGTGACGGATACCACGGCGACACACACCGCGGCAGCTACTAGATAGAAATGATTCATTTTCATGTTTGTCTCCAAAAGTTTTCAAGATCGATGTTTAATAAGCGTTCCACCTCTCTCCTGTAGGCTCTTCTTATTCACCATGTCAGCCATCTCCATGCTATTCACATGAACCTTTGGTTTTACCTGAAAATGTTTTATTATTCGTTCGTGGTCAGCCGGCAAGTCCAGACTGAAGCCAAGATCATGACAAGGCGGACATGCCGGACGAGTCATTTTTTTATTTGGTTTGAGTGTGGCGCTCTGACGGCCTTTCTATCGCACACCATAGCTAGCCTGATAGCAGGGGTGTACTCCCATCCTGGCGAGTACACCCCATTTCGGTAGCTGATCAGTTGATCTTGACCGACTTGGTCAGGCTGTTGTTGGTCTCATCCAGTTCCATGATGGCATCGTCCAGATCGACCACCGCCTCGAGGATGTAGGTACCCCGATTGAGATCTGGGATCTGCACACTCCAGCTGTAGCTAACCTCTGTGCCCGCCAGGGGCGCATCGCTCACATACTCCGCCGCAATCAGGGTGTTATCGAGATACAGGGTCACCCAATAACTGCCCGTCACATCCGCGCTGCCCTGGTTGGCGACGGTCACGCCAAGGGTGGCCAGCTTACCCCCGGTCATCGTCCGTGGTGTAGAGATTTCGGTTACCGTGAGATCGGGCAACAGGGTGATGCCGCTGCCCGACAGGGTCACACTGGCCGAGGGTTGATCCGGATCGTCGGAAAGGATCGTCAGCGCATCGGTCAGTAGGCCTTCGAGCGTGGGCGTGAAGGTGACTGCGATCTGGCAGGCCTCCGCGGGGAGCAGAATCGTGGGACAGTCGTTGATCTGGCTAAAGTCCACCCCGTTGGCGATAAAGATATCATAGAGCGCCAACTCGGCCGTGCCGAAGTTGGAGACGGTGACGAGCTGCTCCGCTGACTGACCAACCATGACATCACCAAAATCGAGGCTGCTCGGCGTCAGGGCGATGTCAGGCCCATCGGCACTGGGCAGGATATCGAAGACATAAGCAGCCCCTGCATTGGCACCCATTGACGTATCCTGTAGATAGGCGCCGGCAACCACCGTGGAAGCCGATATCCCAACGGAAAAACCCAGGTAGTCATAATCCAGGCCATCGCTGGAGAGCAGTTTGAGCTGTTCGTTCCAGACACCGCTAGTATCACGGGTGAGGACATAGACAGAGCCGGCGTCAGTACCATTAGCGTCCTCTCTATAGGCGCCAACTACCAGATTATCGCCATCCATGTCGACGGAGAAGCCGAAATTGTCACTGGCCGCGGCATCGCTGGCAATGAGCTTCTGCTGCAGGCTCCAGACACCTGCACTATCCTGGTTGAACAGATAAGTGGCGCCCGCGCCAAGGTCGATCTGGCTATCTCCATAGGCACCAACCACAATGCTATCCCCACTCACGGCGACGGCTCTACCGTACCAGTCGGAATCCACATTTACGTTGGGGCTGAGCTCCTGCTCGGTCCAGACACCGCTGCTGTCGCGGGTAAACGCGTAGGCGAAACCCGATTGAATGTATGTACCGTCGGAATCGAGATAGTAGCCCGAGGTCCCAATGACAGCGGTATCCCCATCCACATCGAGCGACCGGCCAAACGAGTCATTATCCGTACCAAAGTTGGCGGTGAGTTTCTGCTGCAGACTCCAGAGGCCCGCGCTATCCCGGGTGTATACGTAGGCGGCGCCAGAACCCGTGGCCACATCGTCGTCACCAGAAGCGCCGATTACGATGGTATCCAGACTCAGGGCGACCGATTCGCCAAAATAGTCACCCGCCTCACCGTCATAAGCGGTCAGTTTCTGCTGCTCGCTCCAGAGACCCGCGCTATCGCGGGTGAACACATAAGCGGCGCCAGGAGGGGGCGCGAAGAAGTCCCATGATTCTTTACCGATCACGGCGGTATCACCATGCACGGCGACCGCCCAACCAAACCGATCATCGGCCAAGCCGTCGCTGGCGGTGAGCTTCTGCTGCTGGCTCCAGACACCCGCGCTATCGCGGGTGAAGATATAGGCAGCACCGGATTCGTTGCCCAGGTCGTCGTCCCCATAGACACCGACCAAGGCGGTATCGCCATCTACCGC
>CBDVCD010000271.1:0-4833 GCA_965372385.1 uncultured Gammaproteobacteria bacterium
TGGGAGAGGTGGTGGCAGGGGGTGCTCCTCTGTTCGACATTGTCGATCTGGACCGACTCTACCTCAAGGTCTATATCCCCGAGAAAGAGATCGGCAAGGTGCGTCTTGACCTTCCTGCCCATGTCTATATCGATGCCTTTCCGGATGAGCCGGTATACGCCACAGTACGTTACATCGCCTCCCGGGCCGAGTTCACACCCAAGGAGGTGCAGACGCCCGATGAGCGCGTTAAGCTAGTCTATGCCGTCAAGCTTTACCTGGATGCAAACCCTGACCACCGCCTGACCCCGGGGCTGCCCGCCGATGCCGTGATCCGCTGGCAGGAGGATGCGCCGTGGGCGAAGCCGCGATGGTAGCGGAAACGACCGCAGCCCCAATTGTTCAGGTACGGGACTTCCACAAACGCTACCGTAAGCAGGTGGCTGTGGATGGTGTGGATCTGACCATTCATCCCGGCGAGATCTACGGTCTCATCGGCCCGGACGGCGCCGGAAAAAGCAGCCTGATGAAAGCTATCGCCGGTGTGCTTGCATTTGAGGGCGGGAGTCTGGAAGTGTTCGGCACCCGGGTTGATTCGGAACGTAGCGCGGAGTTGGTCAAGGGACGCCTGGGATTCATGCCCCAGGGTCTGGGGCTTAACCTGTATCGCGATCTTTCGGTAGAGGAGAATATTGATTTCTTCGCCCAGCTGCGCCAAGTGCCGGCCGAGGCGCTTGTCGAACGCAAGCATAAGCTGCTTGCCATGACCCGGCTGGATCGATTCCTCGACCGGCCCATGAAACAGCTCTCCGGTGGTATGAAGCAGAAGCTGGGCCTGGTCTGCACATTAATCCACGAACCTGATCTGGTGATCCTGGATGAACCCACCACCGGTGTTGATCCGGTTTCCCGGCGCGACTTCTGGGCCATTCTGGCCGAGCTATTGCGCGAGCGTGGCATTACCGCACTGATCTCCACCGCTTATATGGACGAGGCGACCCGTTTCCAGCGTCTCTCGCTGGTGTATGGGGGGCAGGTGCTCGCTGTAGGCGAGCCAGATGAGATTAGGCAACAGGCACCTGGCAGTCTGGTGGAATTCTCGGTTGAGCCACAGGTGGTGGCTCTGGATCGACTCAAAACGCGTTTTCCCCAGGTTGAGGCCGTCGGTCCCCGGATTCGGGTATTCGTGGACGATCAATCGTCCGATGCTGCTATCCGCGAGGTGTCCGATTTGCTCTCCGGATTGGCGGTTATGGAGATCCAGGCAGCCGCCCCCGAACTGGAAGACGCCTTTGTCGCACTGCTGCGTCGGCGCAAGTTGGCAGAACAAGAAACTGCCAACAGTGGCGTTTCCAACCAAAGTATCGATCCATCCAATAGTGATGCGATCGCCATTGAGGCCCGCGGCCTGACACGAGACTTCGACAGCTTCCGCGCTGTGGATCACGCCAGCTTTCGTGTTAGCCAAGGAGAGATCTTCGGCCTGCTGGGCGCCAATGGTGCCGGCAAAACCACGGTGATCAAGATGCTGACCGGGATTCTTCCACCGACCGAAGGCGAAGGTCAAGTGGCGGGAGCCGACATGCGCCGCGCGCCACAGATCATCAAGGAACGCATCGGCTACATGTCCCAGGCGTTTTCCCTCTACCAGGACATGACGGTAATGGAAAACATCCGCCTCTATGCCCGTATCTACGGCGTAGGGAGGCAGGAACTCAAACCCCGCATTGAGCAGATAGTGGAGCTGGCGGGTTTGCATGGCCTGGAAGACCAGCTGGCCGGAAAGCTACCCCTGGGTATACGTCAACGCCTGGCTCTGGGCTGTGCCCTGGTGCATCGGCCACGGATTCTGTTTTTGGATGAGCCTACCTCCGGTGTAGATCCCATCGGCCGGCGGCGCTTCTGGGATATCCTCGTCCATCTCTCAAGGGTAGAGCAGGTAGCCATCCTCATCACTACCCATTATATGAGTGAAGCGGAGCACTGCGACCACCTGGCCTTGATGCATGCCGGACGGATTATCGCTGATGCCTCTCCCGAGGCGATGAAACTAGCCTTGAAAAAGGATGCCGGTGATCTGTTGGAGGTCACCGTTGATCAGCCGCTGGTGGCCCTGGAGTTACTGGAACAAGCAGGATACGAAGGGGTGGCGCTGTTCGGCAAAAGCATCCACCTTCTTGCCAGAGATCCACAAGCAGCTACACAACGTATTCGATTACTATTTGCCGGTCATGAACTCCAGCTTCTCAAGTTAAAGCCACATGCACCGACCTTGGAGGATGTATTCGTATATCGAATCATGACCCAGGAGAAACAGGAACGGCGGGCGTGAACGTCTCCCGAATCAAGGCGATCGCTTTCAAAGAGTGGCGTGAGATACTGCGTGACCGGCTGTTTTTTGCTTTGGCCTTCGTGGTGCCTGCGTCCTTGATGCTGGTATTTGGCTACGGTCTATCCTTGGACGTGGAGCATATTCCGTTCGCGGTGGTGGACCATAATCGCAGTGCGATGAGCCGTGACTACCTGCACCGCTTTATTGACTCCCGATACTTCGACTATCAAGGGCATGTCCGCAGCGAACGGGAACTGGGTCCTCTACTGGCTGACAGTAAAATACGATTTGCTATCGTCATACCTCCGAAGTTCCAGGAGAAACTTATCGCTGGCCGTCCGATGGCGGTCCAGTCCCTGATCGACGGTACTTTTCCGTTTCGTACAGCGACCAGTAAAGGTTACGTCATCGCCATCAATGCAGCATTCAATGGTGAGCTGCTTGCCGGCTATATCAGCCGGCGACTCGGTGTCAGTCCAGAACAGGCGGCGGCAATGGCCCAGCCAGTTGGGGTACAGATTCGTTACCTCTATAACCAAGAGGTGAGGAGTGTCTGGACCATGGCCTCGGCGTTGATGATGTTTGTATTGATGATCACGCCACCGTTTCTAACAGCTCTTGGTGTGGTGCGTGAGAAGGAGAACGGCTCCATCTACAACATCTATGCCTCCACCGTAACACGCGGGGAGTTCCTGATCGGCAAGCTTGTCCCCTACGTGGGCATCTCGGCAATCAATATTCTTATTCTCTGGCTCATGGCCACTGGGTTGTTCGGCGCACCCTTCAAAGGCGATCCAATTTTCTTCTTCATTGCCTCAGTAATCTATGTGATCTGCACCACGGGGATCGGCCTGCTAGTGTCGCTCATCGTGCGCACCCAGGTGGCCGCGATGATGATGACCGTCGTGGTAACCATAGTGCCATCTGTGCTGTATTCAGGTCTGCTGGTACCTATCGCATCGATGGATCCGCAAGGGCGATTCGAGGCCCACCTGTTCCCCGCCATGTACTATACCGATATCGCCCTAGGTAGTTTTCTCAAGGGCATTGGCCTGGAGCAACTCTGGGGCAAGATGCTGGTGTTGGCCATTTATGCGGTTGTGCTGTGGATACTAAGCTATCTGCTGTTTCACAAGAGGCCACGTTCATGAGCAGCCACTTCGCCGAAATGAGAACCTTGCTTTATCTTTGGTTGTCACGGCTGACCGCTATGACTGTCAAAGAGCTGTTGCAATTGGGACGAGATGGGTTCTTGATGTTCGCAATCGTCTTTCTGTTCACCATTGATATCGTAATGACCGGAAACGTGCGCATGGAGCTGAACCATGCCACCGTTATCGTGCATGATGCCGACCACAGTGAGGCATCCCGTGAACTGATCTATCGTTTCCGCCCTCCGTATTTCAAGCTCGGCGGTGAGATCCTGGATAATCGGCAAGGTATCGAGCTGCTGGATCAGGGGCAAACATTGGTCGTGTTGGACATACCACCAAACTTTCAGCATGACCTTATCCAGGGTAAACCAACGGATGTGCAGGTCCTGGTTGATACCAGTAACATCATGTTGGGCTCACTTGCTGCCAGCTATTCCTCACAGATCATCGGTCAATACGGGTTTGACGCTGCTCTAGAACGCATGGGCGTTACCGAGAAGAGCCTTGAAACTGTTCCCATGCTCGTGGACCAGCATCGAGTCTGGTACAACCCGAATCAGAATGACCAATGGTTTATCCCCATCTCAGAACTGCTGACGGTTATTACCATCCTGGCTATCATGTTGCCCGCAGCAGCAGCCGTAAGGGAAAAAGAACACGGAACGATTGAACAGCTAATGGTCTCACCCCTGACGCCTGTTCAAATACTGTTGCCCAAGGTTATTTCCATGACACTGGTGATACTGCTGGGCACGGCAGTGAGCCTGTTCCTGGTACTGGTGCCGGTTTTCCATATCCCCATCAAGGGTAGCCTACTGCTTTTCTTTGCGGTAACGGCGCTTTACGCCGTCGCCACATCCGGGCTAGGCCTTTATATCGCTACTATGAGCCGCAACCTCGCTCAGGCAGCTATGCTTGCCATCCTTATTCTTATGCCGATGATTTTTCTGTCCGGCGCCTGGACACCACCTGAGGCCATGCCCGAGGGCTTGCGACAAGCTATGTACCTTTCGCCGTTGTACTATTTTATTGAGATGGGTTACGGCATTCTGCTCAAGGGCGCAGGGTTGGGTGTCCTGTGGGACTCGCTACTCGGCCTGACACTGCTTGGTATTCTGATCTTTGCTTTTGGTGTATGGCGGTTCAAGCGGCAGTTCAGCTAACAAACCAGGAAGAGTGTTTGCGTGATCTGGAAGTGATGGAATGTAATGGAAAAGAGATCCAGATTGTATTACCTGATTCTATATCTCCTGAGCGGTATCGGAGGATCCGCATGGGGTCAAGATATTCACTCCATTATTCCAACATCCCTACGGGTGTGGTTCCCATGCTGGGCATTTCCCCCCATTTCTGATATAAGAAGGTGCG
>CBDVCD010000272.1:0-4803 GCA_965372385.1 uncultured Gammaproteobacteria bacterium
TGGACAGAGGCTCTCTATCCATTCAAGATCTAAAAGAAATAATTCCTGAGTAATATACTATGGTTTATTTCAATTAGGATCATTGATAACTGTCAATCAGTAAAAGCAGGTAGCAGTTACTCGACAGTGGCAGGATCGTAGAACGGGTGTGCATGGCGAATTAATAGTCAAGCCGCTACGGGAGGCTGATAGCGCCCGATGAGTAAAATCAGTCTGGCACTATGCGGGGGTACCCGCACCGCCCTCAAGCAGCGCCATAGCATCTGCCAGTCGGCCAATCACTGCACCTTTGCCGGTTTGCTCAACAAAGCGACAGGCGGCTTCCACTTTCGGGCCCATGGAACCGGGCTCAAAGGACTGCTTTCTCAGCCATGACGGCTTTACCTCCACCAAAGGACTGGCTGAACTGCTGCCCCATTCGGCATAGACCGCATCCACGTCGGTCAAAAGGAGAAGCCGGTCGGCGTGCAGTGCCTGTGCAAGCAGTGCGGAGGAAAGATCCTTGTCGATAACGGCCTCCACACCGGTAAAACCGCCTGCGGGAGAGATGCATCACCCGTTCCTGGCTTATGTCGCTGTAGGCGAACAGCACCTGCTGCACACCCTTTTCTGCAATGATGGACTCGAGATGGGTCTCTTCCAGGATGAGAATACCGTCAGGATAAAGGGGACTGGCCAGGGATGCTGGGTAGCGGCGGCCCGCGATATCCGGGATTTGCGCAGCGGTAAAGGCGACCACTTCAATGTCCGGATCATCCCTGTAGACCAGATTGAAGTTGTGGAAATCCCTGCCTGCCGCGCCCATGATCAGGACAGTCTTGAGAGGTTTTATGCTCACGAGAGTGCCTTTTTATGTCATTCCTATTATCTTGGACATTCTTATGCAGAATCAGACCACACTCAAGCGTAGTCTTTCGCTTCCACTGGTTATACTCTACGGTCTGGGTACCACCATTGGTGCAGGCATCTATGCCCTGCTGGGTGAGGTGGCGCGCAACGCCGGCATGCAATCCCCCTGGGCCTTTCTCATGGCTTCCCTCATCGCTTCCTTCACTGCCCTGAGTTTTGCGGAGATGGTTTCCCGCTTTCCCCGCAGCGCAGGCGAGGCGCTCTATGTACGTAAAGGCCTTGGACTGTCGCAGCTGGGTACGCTGGTCGGACTGCTGGTGGTACTTGCGGGCTGCGTCTCCAGTGCCACCCTTATCAATGGCTTTATCGGCTATCTGGCGGAGTTTGTATTAATGCCACCTGATCTGGTCATCCTGTTGCTGGGTCTCTCGCTTGGTTTGCTGGCCGCCTGGGGTATAGCCGAGTCGATCCTGCTGGCAGCGGTCTTTACTCTGCTGGAGATCGGGGGACTGCTGTTGGTGATCTGGAGTGCTAGGGAAGGTTTCGGGGAAATACCGGCGCAGTTACCGCATCTTGTGCCTGGCTGGGACCCCGCCGCCTGGTTCGGTATTTTCGGAGCATCCCTGCTGGCCTTCTATGCCTTCCTCGGGTTTGAGGATATGGTCAATGTAGCGGAAGAGGTAAAAAATGTCAGGCGCGTCCTTCCTCTCGGTATCATTATCACCCTGCTTATCACTGCCCTGCTTTATGTGCTTCTTTCGTTATCTGCCGTGTTGACTGTGCCACCCCACGAACTTGGTTCAAGTCAGGCACCCCTGTCCCTTGTTTACGAACGCAATACCGGCAGGCCTTCAACAGTCATCAGCAGCATCGCGTTGTTCGCCATCATCAACGGCGCCCTGATTCAGTTGATCATGGCATCCAGGGTACTTTATGGCCTGGCCAGCCAGGCGTCTCTGCCTATCACTCTGGCCTACGTTCATCCAAGAACACGAACCCCCCTGCTGGCGACTGCCCTGGTGACCGCTTTCATCATTCCATTGGCGCTCTGGTTTCCTCTCGCCAAGCTCGCCGAAAGCACCTCAATCATCACCCTGATCATCTTCACCCTGGTCAATCTGGCGCTGTGGCATTTGAAGGGTCAGGCACCAACACCGACCGGTGTCTGGAGCGTACCCAGGTGGATACCGGCAAGCGGATTTTTCAGCAGTCTTGGACTGCTTCTGTTCGGCCTCTGGCATCTATCGGGGTCTGCCTAGCATGCCTTTCTCCCCCAATCTATTTTCTGATCCTTCTGGCCTGCTTCTCAGCCCAGATAATGCTGCCCCCCTGGCCGATGTCTGCGGGACCATGAGGGTCTTGATCGGGGCGGACCTGTTGCGTCTTCCTGCAATCCGCCAAATGGATGTGCCAATAGCTTCTACCAGCGGCGCAGGCACTAGAGCCCAGCCCTTCCGATCCCCTGCGGCTCTTGGCACACCGGTTTTCTTTTGTATACTTGTCTACATGCACCGCCTGTTCGTATTTTATCTGCTGTCTGCTTTCGTCATTACCGGCAACACAAACGCTGGTCAGAACGGTCAACCCATGAATCCCGAGCAGACTGTCTGTGGGCTCACAGAACCTCTCATATTCTGGCTTTGGAGCAGTCAGGCCGGTCGGCCCGACCAGAAACGGCTGCGTGGACTGCGTAATGTGGAGGATATCTCCCTTACGACCCGAGACGGGAGGATCTTACGCGGCTACAAGCTTGCAGCTGAAGGGAACACCGGGAACAACCTGACAGTCAAGGCGAAGGGCTACCTGCTGGTATTGCAGGGGAACGCCATCCTTGCAGACCAGATTCTCGGCGAGTTCAGCCGCTATGCAGATGCGGGCTACGACGTTTATATCTATGACTACCGAGGATACGGACGCTCCGAGGGCAAGCGGCGCCTGAAGGCGATGGTTGGTGACTACCAGGAGATATTAGCCCGTCTCGGTTCAGATCCCTATCGAGAACGATTAGTCTACGCTATGTCCTTTGGCGGCATACTGCTACTGGATGCCCTGGAGGCTGGCCTAAGCCTGGACCGGGTTGTCATCGATTCTTCTCCGGCACGCTTGTCCGGTTATGGCTGTCCGGTGGGTTATGATCCTGTGAATCATCTACCTACGGATTGTTCCAACTACCTGTTTATCGTTGGTCTTAAGGACAAGGTCGTTTCACCTGCCATGTCACGGGAGATGCTGGAAAAAGCGCGGGAAAAGGGTGCAACCATTGTAACCGAAGCAGATTTTTCACATCCCTTCATGGATCCTGACTGGTCCATCCACCAGCGTCGCATGAAGCTGATAGCAGATTTTCTTTTGCAGAAGTGAAGGATGTGCAGGAGCGACCCTTGCCATGGAACAAGGATGACGCACCCGTCCTCGGGAAAACCTGTCCGTAATAGGTATAGATGCTCCAGCCCCCTCTTCCAACCAAGCGATTGACTCCAGTTAAATTGCCATATCTGTCGGTTTTACAATAAAATCGGCAACTATTCAGCCTCTGTAGGAGCTGCCCATGGCTGCGATTAGCGACGCTAGTCGCTTTGTGTGAAGAGGCCGAAAAGGCTATCGCCTTTGGTCGCAGCCATGGGCAGCACCTACGACGCATTTTCCGTGTGAAGACATGGGAATGACATAGAGAGCTGAATAGTTACTGAAATCGTAGATCCTGTTCGCTTTCTCACATTTTGGTAATACAGCTGATAGAGGGTTTCTATTTCAACGATAACTCCGTAACAACCCTCTCAACACACCCTGGATCTGGATCTCATCAGGCGGGTAAACCATCGCAGCCATCGCGGAATTCGCTGGGTAGAGAATCACCTTGCCGGGTTTTTGTTCAATTTTTTTTAGTGTTGCCTCTTCATTGTTGACCAAGGCAACGACGATCTCACCGTTGTTGGCTGTATCCTGTTGTTCGATAACCACATAGTCACCATCGAAGATACCTTCCTCAATCATCGAGTCACCGGACACCTGCAACACATAACAGGGCCGGGTTCCCAGGAATTCATCTGGAACCTTCATCAATTCCGCATTCGAGATGGCCTCGATAGGCTTGCCGGCCGCGATGCGGCCGAAGAAAGGGATCCCCTCCTCCTCTGTGCCTTGTTCCACCAGGCGTATGCCCCGCTGCAATCCCTCCATGGGTTCTAACAAACCTGCCTGAATCAGCGCCTGGATATGTTTGTGCAGTGACCCTCTGGAGCTAAGCCCCAACAGCTGGCAAAGCTCATCATAAGTAGGCGGGTGATCAAAATGGTCGAGGTTGTCACGCAGAGTGTCATAGATTTCCTGCTGGCGTCGAGTCAGTTTCATGATGGCCTTTGATTTGTTCTCCTGTTGTTCTCTATTCTACATCAAGAGAACCTATAGAGAACAGCCCATGAGCACACCAGCCGAATCACTTGCCACCCCGCCTCTGGTCACCCCAAAGGACCCAGCCGATGAAATGGCGGCTCGACTGCGTTCCCAGTATGCGGCCCGTATCACCGGTGAACTGGTGATCCCCGCCAAATCCGGTCAGTATCGTCCCTTCCCTTCTGGACTGGATGCTCGATTGGCCAAGGCCCTGCAGCAGCGGGAGATGACCCAGCTCTACACCCATCAGGCCGCCGCCTGGGAATCTGTCCAGGCAGGTCAGCATACCGTTATCGTCACCCCCACTGCCTCGGGCAAGACTCTCTGTTACAACCTGCCGGTGTTGCATGCCGCACTCCAGGAACAGACCAAGGCCCTCTATCTCTTCCCGACCAAAGCCCTGGCGCAGGATCAGGTGGCGGAGCTGAGTGCTTTGAACGAGGCCGGTGCGTTGGGGATACGCGCCTTCACCTTTGATGGCGATACACCCGGAGACGCCCGCAAGGCGGTCAGGACCCGGGGGGATATCGTGGTGACCAATCCGGACATGCTGCACCAGGG
>CBDVCD010000273.1:0-4802 GCA_965372385.1 uncultured Gammaproteobacteria bacterium
GTAGCAAAGGAATCAATGAGTTAGAGAATCTAACCGACTTTTGCGCCAATAGGTTTTACCTCTTCACCTGCTGGGTGAGTCACGCTACAGGGTGGATTGCACCCTTGCAGCGATGCATGGCTGTGTTACAACTCCTTGGAATAGAATAACTATTCCTCGTCGTTGTGCCTTGCCTGCACCACCACAAACGCAAACTCTACCCCATCCAACTGAGGATTCTAGGTTGAATCACGTCGGCCCTTCTCCCGCGCCTTGCGGGACCAGACCCAGACATAGTCAACACCGCTGGCCAGGGTTGTTGCCAGGGTGCTCCAGATCAACAGACTCATCAGGGATAGCGGTAAGGGATAGGGACCTGCATCCGTCACCACCAGCAGCACCAACATAATCTGCAGCAGGGTATTCAGTTTGCTGATCAGGCTCGGTTGTGCCTGCAGATCCTCGATGCTGAAGTGATAATAGAGTGCACCTCCGACGATCAGCAGGTCACGGAAGATCACCAGGAGGACCAGCCAGACGGGGACCAGTTCCAACACTCCGAGCACCAGGAAGGAACTCATCAGCAGGGCCTTGTCCGCCAAGGGATCGAGCAGTCCACCCAGGCGACTCTGCCAACTGAAACGCTTGGCGAGAAAACCGTCCAGGCCATCGGAAAACCCCGCCACCGCAAAGAGTATCAGGGCAGCGGAGAAGCGTTGTTCAATCAACAGCCAGACCACCGGAATGGTTAACAGAATACGCAGAAAACTGATCAGATTGGGGATATCGCGTGGTTTCATGGTTATCGCAAGCGGTAGTCAAGGCTCTCCGCATCCAATTGCTCCGGTGGTGTTGCATCAGCGCTGACCACCCCATCCGACGTCACCACCGGCTCTAAAACGCCTCCCAGCAGAATACCACGTTCCAAGGCATCTCTTCCCCCCTGTACCTTGGTAATGAAGCTGATCCTTCCTGCGTCCGCCGCCAATAGATCGAGCTGTTCGATCATCACCAATGACTGCAAATAGTCCCGGATCAATACATAGTCCGCCATATGATTCAGTCCAGAGACCCTGATCCGTAGCTTGGATGTCCCCTGGGCATCATGACGAGGGGCAAAACGGGTCGCCAATTCATCCACGGCCCGTTGCAGCCCCTCCTTGACCACATCGATTTGATTCTCTCCTTGGGTCTGCCAATGGTTGGCAATATCCGGCTGATAGAGTATCCAATCCGCCACCCAGTAGTCACTATTGCCTCTTCTGTGCAAACGGACCACCAGGATGACATCCGGTAGGTAACGGTCCGACGCGGCGCGGATATTCTCTTCAAACGCACCCCATACATCACTCACCTGGAGCCTGGCCCGATCCTCCATATCCATCAGGGGCAGTAGGATCGGCAACCCGCGTTCCCTGGCCACATCTTCGAGGGCACCCCGTAGCTGAGGCTCCAGTTCTGGCTGATAGAGGCTGCGACGCCCCCGCTGCTCCAGGCCGATCCAGATCAGGGTGGAGGGTCGGGCGTCCCCCCACACCGAGAGCCCGCTATCCCGTAATAGCCGATTCACCGCCCGTTCATCGAATTTGACCCAGAGCAGCCGATCCGGCAAGGCTGCATCAGGCTCAAGCTGGTCAGTCTGGGGTGTTTTCAACAGGTGATAGCGGTACTGCTGAACGTAGCGAGGGGCGCTCCTCAGAACCTTTGCCGATGAGACCTGGCCAGATAGGCTGCGCACCCCGGTGACCTTGGCCAGGATCTGGGCAAAGGCTTCACGGATCGCAGCTGCCCTGGCTTCAGCCCCCTGCCCTACCACGGGAACCTCCGCTACATACAGGTCTGTGACACGCGCAGCCTGAGCAACCCCCCAATTGAACAGAAACAGGACAATCCAGAAACCTGTCAGGAACCTGTGGCGTAATTCAGTCATAGTCTTTCTTTCAGTTAACAGAGTGCAGCAAAGTTTAGCGCGGGGCCGGGTAAGCTGTCTAAAAATCGCCCACAGATTCCCAATACAGATCTCCTACACCCCTCACCGACCGAGACAACTTCTGTTAATATTCAACCTCCATCTAAACCCTCTTCCGGAGTCATCTAAAGTGGATCACGAGAGCAACCCCAGTAACGCCCACCAACTCAGTTACCGGGACGCTGGTGTCGATATCGATGCCGGCAACGAGCTCATCGAGCGCATCAAACCCATCGTCCAGGAGACCTTCCGGCCGGGGGTACTGACAGGCCTGGGTGGCTTTGGGGCGCTTTTCGAGCTGCCATTGGAGCGTTACGCCGAACCGGTGCTGGTCTCCGGCACCGATGGGGTGGGCACCAAGCTCAAGCTGGCGCTGGAATTGAACCGCCACGATACCATTGGCATCGATTTGGTGGCGATGTGCGTGAATGACATCGTGGTGGCAGGCGCAGAACCGCTCTTCTTCCTCGACTACTATGCCACGGGACAGCTGGACGTGGCGGTGGCCACCGACGTGGTGAGGGGCATAGCCCGCGGTTGTAAACTGGCCGGCGCCGCCCTCACCGGTGGTGAAACGGCTGAGATGCCGGGTATGTACAGTAAAGGGGATTACGATCTAGCCGGTTTCTGTGTCGGCATCGCGGAAAAGAGCCGCCTGATCCAGCCCAAGCGGGTCCAGCCTGGGGATGTACTGATCGGACTCGCCTCCTCCGGCCCCCACTCCAACGGCTACTCGTTGATTCGCAAGATCCTGGAGGTCAGTGACGCCCACCTCAAGCGCCCCCTGGGAACCACCACCCTGGGTGATGCCCTGCTGGCGCCCACCCGAATCTATGTGAAATCGCTCCTCTCCCTGATGTCTGAAGTCGAGATCCATGCCCTGGCCCATATCACCGGCGGAGGTCTGCCGGAAAATCTGCCCCGGGTGCTGCCCGAAGGTTGCAAGGCGCTCATCGACAGTGACTCCTGGCAACTGCCCGAGGTATTCGGCTGGCTGCAGCAACAGGGCAATGTGGCCAATGCCGAAATGCTCCGCACTTTCAACTGTGGCGTGGGCATGGTGGTGTGCGTCGCCGAGTCGGATGTGGAAACCAGTCTAAGGCTACTGGCTGAGGCTGGGGAAACCGCTTGGCTTTTGGGCAGCATCGAACGATCCGGGCAGGATCAAGCCCGTGTCGAGGTCAGTGGCGGACTCGCATGAGCGGCAGGGGAAAATTACCTCTGGTGGTGTTGATCTCGGGCAGCGGCAGTAATCTGCAGGCCATCATCGATGCCGCCGCCAGTGGCCTGCCGATAGAGATCCGCGCCGTGATCAGCAATCGACCGGCGGTCCTGGGTCTGACCCGGGCCGAACAGGCCGGCATAACGACCTGTGTCCTGGACCACAAGGCCTTCCCGAACCGCGATGCTTATGAGCGGGCGATGATCGAGCTGATCGACGGTTACCAGCCCGGTCTGGTGATACTGGCCGGCTTCATGCGTATCCTGACCCCGGCATTCGTGCGTCACTATGCGGGATGCATGTTCAACATCCACCCCTCCCTGCTACCCAAATTCCGTGGCCTGCACACCCACCAACGGGCCCTGGATGCCGGGGAGACACTGCATGGCGCCAGCGTCCACTTCGTCACCGAGGAGCTGGACGGAGGACCACTGATCGTCCAGGCTCAGGTGCCGGTGCTGCCGGACGACGATGCCGACCGACTGGCTGCCAGGGTACTGACACATGAGCATCAGATCTATCCATTGGCGATAGGCTGGTTTGCCGAGCAACGCTTAAGCCTGGGTGATACGGATGAGGTCATCCTGGACGGTCGCCCTCTGCGACAGCCGGTCATCTTTCAACCCGACCAGGCCATCGCTTGAAGCCGGCATGAGCTTACGCCCATCCCGCTTGCTCGGACTACTGGTGCTGGGGATTGGGTTCCTCGCACCACGGCTCCATGCCGCACAACCGCTGCAACTCAAACCCTTCGAAGCCGAATACCAGGTCAAGCGTGACGGAATCCCGCTGGGCACCCTGGAGCTGCGACTCAGCCTCCCCAATCCACAGGGATACAGATACACCAGCCACACCAAACCGGGGCCACTCATCGGCTTGCTGATCTCCGATGAGGTGCATGAAACCAGCGAAGGCCGCTATGCGGACAATCAGATCACCCCGTCAAGCTATGAATACCGACAAAGCAACGGTAAGGTGGAAAAAAAGCATACTCGGCTCAACTTCGACTGGTCCGCCGATCAGGTATGGACGGAAAGTGAGGGAATCCGCTGGTCACAGCCCATCGAGCCTGGCAACCATGACAAATTCAGCCAGCAGCTGGCATTGCGCCTGGACCTGGCGAGTGGAAAAACCATGGCCAGCTATGCGGCAGCGGACGGCGGCAGGATCAAGACCTATCACTACAAGGTGGTAGGAAAAGAGTTCGTCAACGTGCCATTCGGACGGCTGAAATGTCTTCGGGTGAGGCGCAGTAAAGAGACCAGGGCTCCGGACTCCACCATCTGGGTGGCACCCGAGCTGGACTTTTTCCCAGTCAAGATTGAGCGCAAACGCTCCTCCGGCCGCTACTCCATGGAGTTGCTACAATTCCGTTCCAGCGATTAATCCATGATCCTAGAATCCTCAGTTGACCACTATTTTCCATACCTTAACATTGTGAAAATATGAACTTTTTTGGCTCTTGGGCTATTCACCTGTTGAGTGAACAGTGCTACACCGCGAATGGCACACTTGTGGCGGCACATGGCTGCGTTACAACTCCTTGGAATAGAATAACTATTCCGCGTCGTTGTGCCTTGCCCTGCACCGCCACAAGCGCACCCTTCACGGTGTTCAACTGAGGATTCTAGG
>CBDVCD010000274.1:0-4795 GCA_965372385.1 uncultured Gammaproteobacteria bacterium
GGAAAACCTCGCAGCTTCCTCTATGCCTGGCCGGACAAGATGCTGAGCAAGCGGGAATCAGACAGCTTCCATCATCTGATTCGACGCCGCCTGCGGGGCGAACCCATTGCCCATATCACCGGCAGGCGGGAGTTCTGGTCCCTGGCTCTGAAGGTCTCGCCAGCCACCCTGATCCCCCGCCCGGAGACGGAACTGCTGGTGGAACGGGCCTTGGCGCATCTGCGGAAAACCCCCTCTCCAATGCTTGCCGATCTGGGCACCGGCAGCGGCGCCATCGCCCTGGCCCTGGCCAGCGAGCGTCCCGATTGCCGTGTACAGGCAACGGACAGCTCCGCGGAGGCGCTGCGGATCGCCCGGGAGAATGCGCTGAACCTGGGTCTGAGCAATGTCAGTTTCTATCCGGGGAACTGGTTCAGCGCCCTGCCGGTGGATACCCGCTACGACCTGATCCTCAGCAATCCGCCCTATATCCCGGAGCAGGACCCCCACCTGAGCCAAGGGGACCTGCCTCATGAACCGAGTTCCGCATTGGTTGCCGGGCATGACGGCCTGAGTGATATCCGTACCATTACCGCTCAAGCCGGGGCGCACCTGAAACCTAGCGGCTGGTTGCTGCTGGAACACGGGTTCGACCAGGGGCCCGCGGTTCGGGATCTGTTCAGACAGGGGGGGTTCAACACTATCCAAACCCACCAGGACCTGGCTGGGCATGACCGGATCACTGAAGGCCGGCATAGCTGATTACCTCCCAGCCGGAACCGTTTCACTTCTTACAGACTCTAAAAATAAAAAAGGGGCTCGAAGTTAAAACAGAGAAGACAAGTCAATGAGATTCATCAATCTGAAACAGTTGGCTGCTTGATTATTTCCTTACAATGGCTAGGATAATGTCTTATGGACGACACAATCGACTTCATCAAGCACCGGGACATTCACTTTATTGAACTTCACCCGGACCCCAACCAGGCCCAGACAGCCGCCTTACTGCTGGCTGACATAGAGGGTATCGTCCGCGTCAACCCCGCCAGCCCACTCCACCTGCAGGTAAGCTACCACCTGCTGGAAGTTTGCCTGCAACAGATCGAGTCTGGCCTCAAGGCGACAGGGCTGCACATCGATAACAGTCTGTTCTACCGGCTGAAGCGCGCCCTCTACTACTACACCGAAGAGACCCAGCGGGCCAACCAGGGCTGCAACTACAGCGACTCTAAATGTACCCGCAAGATCTTCGCCGGCCGATATCAGCGGCTGAATCATGGCTGTCGGGACCCACGTCCGGAGCACTGGCGAAAGTATCTCTGATCCATTAAGGTTCCTGGGCTAGCCCGCCACCAGGAACATCCCATGAACGACGACCAACTGCTGCGCTACAGCCGCCAGATCATGCTGCCCGCCATCGGCGTCGAGGGACAGCAAAAACTGCTGGACTCCCGGGTGTTGATCGTCGGTCTAGGCGGCTTGGGTGCGCCGGTAGCCATGTATTTGGCGGCTGCCGGGGTCGGCGAGCTGGTGCTGGTCGATTTCGACCAGGTGGATCTGAGTAACCTGCAGCGGCAGATCATCCATACCACGGACAGGATCGGCACCAGCAAGGTGGAATCAGCCCGCCAGACCCTGCTGGCGCTCAACCCCGAGATCAGGGTCGAGACGCTCGATCAGCCCCTCAACGAGGCGGAACTGGCGGCCCAGATCGCCTCTGCCGACCTGGTGGTCGATGCCACCGACAACTTCACCACCCGCTTCGCCATCAATGCCGGCTGTTTTGCGGCCCGTACCCCACTGGTCTCGGGCGCGGCGATCCGCCTGGAGGGCCAGGTCAGCGTGTTTCTCGGCCAGCCGGGCGGTCCCTGCTACCACTGCCTCTACCCGGAGCATGGCGAACTGGACGAGACCTGCACCGCCAACGGGGTACTGGCCCCGGTGGTGGGCATCATCGGCAGTATCCAGGCCACCGAGGCGATCAAGCTCCTTACTGGAAGTGGTACCAGCCTGAATGGAAGGCTGCTGATCCTCGACGCCCTGCACATGGAGTGGCGCAGTCTGAAGCTGAAGGCCGACCCCCACTGCCCGGTTTGCGCTGAGAATTGAACCTAGAAACCGCAGTTAACCGCTCCATTCTGCCAGTAACGTATTGAAAAAATGATGGATAGCTTCGATCTGTTTTCTCACCCATTGGGTGACTCACGCTACAGGCCGAATGGCACATCCATGGCGGCGCATAGCAGCGTTGCAACTCCTTGGAATAGAATGACTATTATTCCGGGCATCCTGCCCTCCACCCTACGGGTCAGCTCTAGCTGTTCAAATCGCTCCAGGCGATTTAGTCCGCGTCGTTGCGCGCCGTACATGGATGTACAAGTGTCGCGGGCACAGGATGTGCTGGAGCGACCCTTGCTCTGCACCCCCATGGACGCACCCTTCAACCTGTCCAACTGCAGTTTCTAGGTTGATTTGCCACCAATGCAAAAATGGCCCTATCTCTGCCCGCTGATTATCACAGGATTACTGCTGCTGCCGATGCTCATGCCATCCACCTGGCAGACGACCTTGGAGTACCAGCGTCAGGCCATTGGCAACGGCGAGTTGTGGCGTCTCGTGACCGGCCATCTGGTGCACCTGGGCTGGGGCCACCTGTTAATGAATCTGCTGGGTTTCTGGCTGATCTGGCAGCTGTTCCTGAGGCAGGATTCTAGGCTTACCATCTGCGTTGGTGGGCTGTCACTGCTGACGCTGGGGACCTCACTCGGTCTCTATCTGTTCAGCCCCGGCATCGCCTGGTATAGAGGCCTCTCCGGGGTACTGCATGGCGTGTTGTTCTGGTCCCTGCTGCGGGAAATGAAACCCCATCCCCTGTCCAACGGTATCCTGTTGGGGCTACTGATGGCAAAACTGCTCTGGGAGCAGGCCAGCGGACCCATTCCCGGCAGCGAAACCGTCGCACAAGGCCGTGTCATCGTCGACGCGCACCTTTACGGGGGCTTGAGCGGCGCATTACTATGGGGCCTTGGACACACCATCGCCAGATTCAGAAAAGGGGAAGTTGAGTGAAGCGAATCATCCCAGCCTTGTTGATCACCCTATCCATGACCGCTTGCCAGGAGGTGGACCGGATCGATCTCTCCAGTCTCTCTCCCCAGGAGCGGGAGGCCGTCACCGCCCTGAGCTGGCTGCAGGAGGCCGATGCCGTCCGGGATGCCCAACAGGCCATAGCGAGTGGCGACAAACGGCTGCTGGCGATGGCGAGCCGGGCGCCGAGCATTCCAGGGGTGCCGGAGGAATCCAGAGAGAGGGTCGAAACCCTCTGCGGCCTGCGCTATGTGGAGGGCTCAACCGATGCGGTGCTGGGCGACGTGCACCTGAAGCTGCTGCAGGCAGCCCGGGAATATGCCAAGGAATATAACCAGCTGATGCTGGACGCCTGTCTGAAGCAAGAGCAATAGGGATCAGGCACGGGGTCGTCCGGCCCGGCTCCATACCCGACCAGCGGCGCCCAGGCCCAGGAGCAGCGGCAGGAAGAGCAGAGCGCCACCGCCGCCACCGTCATCTGTCGGTGGGATGATCGTAGTTCCTTCACCGGCATCATTGAACACCGTGCCATGCGCCACGACCGCACCATCGATTCCTTTACAATCATCAGCGACCACACCAGCCGATGAAATAACCTCGAAATCCGCACTGGAAAGGGCAAAGAAGATATTATCGCTGCATACAATATGTACGCGCCCTCTTGATATAGCCATGTCCGACAAAGTAATCGTGGCGGATCCAATCGAGTTGTCATATGTACCCAGGTTCAGGGCACTATCATCACTGGCGTCACAATAAGTGGCGCCGTTGGCGCTGAAAGAGTACAGGCTGATATCGACCTGGGTACAGGCTGTATCCGTGTTGCTGACTGACCAGCTTATTGTCTCAGACGTGCCGCCCGTAAAAGTGCCGCCTGCACTTAGGGTACCTCCGACAATCTCAAAAGGCCCCTGTGTAGTATCAACCGTCAATGTGACATCATCCTCTCCAACCCCTGATTCACCATCGCGTACTGTCAGTCGGAAATTTAGTGTCCTGCTGGTTGTAGGTAATGTCTCGCCTATGTCAGTAATATTCGCCAGCAGACCACTGAGTCGTGGAAACACCCTCAATGGCGTATTTTTTGGCGGGTAAGAGCGGAATAACGGGTTATCACCCAGATCAGTGCCAATCGTACCGGCATCGGTCAAGGTGCCTTTGACATCCATCTCATCCCATTGATAGGAGAGCGTATCTCCATCAACATCCGTGGCGCTACCCCGCAACACAAATGGCGTTCCCGCGGGGATGGTGTAATCAATGCCAGCACTAACAACCGGTGCGGTATTTCCAGTAGTGGAAAGAGCACCGCAACTCGCCCCTCCCCCCGAGGTGATGAAACCCACTATCTGCTGAATACTGATGGCGTGAAAGGTTGCATCCGTGAAATCCTGCAGATTTTCCTCTCCACAAATCCCTGCGTAGGCCATGATGGTTGAACCACTGCCAGGTTCAACTGCACTAGATGAAAAGCTGTTCTCCCAACATGCGCCAGTAGAGCCATTAAACGAATGGGTCGCACTCAACTGATGACCCATCTCATGGGCCACCAGGTCAATATAGAAGGGATCGCCCTCGGGGAATCGCCGCCCCGTCGCTCCCTTTGCCTTGACATCCGGACGGCAGGTACCACCGACCAGAGCAAGCCCCCCACCACTTCTGCCAAATACATGGCCAATGTCATAGTTGACTGATCCGATGACTGAATCAAGCACCGCTTGATTTTCAT
>CBDVCD010000275.1:0-4784 GCA_965372385.1 uncultured Gammaproteobacteria bacterium
GGTAAAACGCCCTCACCACGCTCCGGCCACTCCACCAGCAGAATGGCCTTGTCGTCCAACAGATCCTGGATGCCCAGATACTCCAGCTCATCCGCATCGGCCAGTCGATAGAGATCGAAATGGTAACAGGCGCGATCCGCCAGTTCATAGGGTTCGAGCAGGGTATAGGTGGGGCTCTTCACATTACCCTGGTAGCCCAAGCCGCGCAAAAACCCCCTTACCAGGGTGGTCTTGCCCGCACCCAGCTCCCCATGCAGATAGATGATGCAGGGGGGTAGACAATGTCGGGCCAACCGACCACCCAATGCCTCCTGCGCCTCCTCCCCCTGCAGCTCAATCGTCAACATGCAGATGATCCTGATTTAACAGCCCGCGCAGCTCACCCAACATATCCCCGGCGAGCATGCCTCTTTCACCTTGCAGGGCGGCCCGGTCACCGGCCGCGGCATGCAGGGCGACACCCAGCTCGGCCGACTCCCGTGGATCGAATCCCTGGGCAAGCATGGCCGCGATCATACCGGTCAACAAATCCCCACTGCCACCTGTCGCCATTCCCGGATTACCCCCACTGCAAACGGCTGGGGGTCGTGAGGTAGCGTCCTTTACCAGGGTACCCGCCCCTTTGAGCACCACTACCCCACCAAACCTGGACTGTAACCCCTGCACCGCAGCGAAACGATCCGCCTGGATGGTCTTCGTATCGCCCCCCAACAGGCGCGCCGCCTCACCCGGATGGGGGGTCAGCACCCACTGTTCCATGCTGCTGGGACCTTCCGCCAGCAGATTCAGCGCATCCGCATCGATCACCAGCGGCAGACCCGCGGCAATCGCCTGTTGAAACAGGCCTCGGCCCCAGTCACCCTGTCCCAACCCGGGACCCAGTGCGATCACATCGGCGCGTTCGATCAATGAAAGCAGGTCTGCACCATTTTCCACTCCCCGGCACATCAGCTCGGGACGCCCCTGGTTGAGAAATGCCGCATGTTCCGGGTGGGTCGCGATGGTGACCAGTCCGGCGCCACAACGCGCCGCCGCTTCCGCCGCCAGCCTGGCGGCCCCGGAGAATCCCCGCTCACCACCGATCACCAGCACATGGCCAAAGTCTCCCTTGTGGGCGCTGCGCCGGCGGGGTGGTATGAGCTGTGAAAGCTTGTCCCAATCGATGCGCCGAGCGGAGAGGATCTGACTGGCATAGATCCGCGCGGGGATCTCCAGGGCATCGAAATAGATCCTGCCACAGCAGTCCGGTCCGGCGCCGGTAAACATGCCCTGTTTGAGCCCGATAAAACTGAGGGTGGCCTCGGCCTGGACAACACAACCCATGCTCCTTCCGTTATCCGAATGCAGACCGGAGGGGATATCGACTGCAAGCACCGGGGCTTGATGTCGGTTGATCGCGGCAATGGCTTCAGCCCAACTACCCGTCACCTCCCGCTGCAGACCGGTACCCAGGATGGCATCCACGATCAGGTCCGTCTTTTTGGGCAATTCGGCGTAGGGCTCGATCTCCCCACCCGCCGCACGCCAGGCATCCGCCATGGCCAATGCATCACCCCGCAGCTTCGCTGGATCAGCCAGGGTGAGCAGACGCACCTCCAGTCCGGCCTGCCTGACCAGCCGGGCGACCACATAGCCATCGCCAGCATTATTGCCGGCTCCACAGACCAGGGTAATCTGTCTGGCCTCAGGCCAGAGTTCCCGCAACAGCTGAAAGCAGCGGGAACCTGCCCGCTCCATCAATTCAGCACCGGGAATGCGGTACTCCTGAATGGCGATTCGATCGAACTCACGGACCTGCTCCGCCCGATAGAGGGCATAGGGCAGGGCTTCGGTGTAGGGCATGACGCGCATCTGCTATTAATCGTACCGAAAGTAATTGCATGCAGACCTTCGCGACACGCGGTGAATACGTCCATGTACACTCGACGGCGGGTTCCCTCCCACCGACGGTCGCGCTGGCCTGCATCCAATTACTTTTTCAACTGTTGATATATCCTGTAGATCCACCCAACACCTTACCCTGAAGCCAATGGTATAGTCGATACCATGTCATCGAGCCCTCCACCCGACCCTGCAGCCCTTACCCACCAGATCAAGCTCTGGGGCAGCGAACTGGGCTTCGATCAGGTCGGCATCACCGACGGCAATCTTGCCCAGGCCGAACAGCGACTCCATCAGTGGCTGGATCAGGGCCTGCATGGGGAGATGGAGTACATGGCCCGGCATGGCAGCAAGCGGAGCCGGCCCGATCTGTTGATCCCCGGTACCCGGCGGGTGATCTCGGTCCGCATGGACTATCTGCCGGAACCCCAGGATACATCCCTGGAGGCCCTCAACAATCCACTGCAGGCATTCATCTCCCGCTATGCCCTGGGACGCGACTACCATAAGGTACTGCGCAAACGGTTGCAGCAACTGTCAAAGCGCATCGAGAAGGCGGTTGGTGAGTTCGGCTATCGGGTGTTTGTGGACTCCGCACCGGTGTTGGAAAAGCCCCTGGCGGAGAAGGCCGGCCTGGGCTGGATCGGCAAACACACCAACCTGATCAACCGCAAAGCGGGTTCCTGGTTCTTTCTCGGCGAGATCTACACCGACCTGCCCCTGAGCCTAGACACGGCATCCGAGAATCACTGCGGCAGCTGCCAGGCCTGTCTCGACATCTGCCCGACCCAGGCCATCATTGCACCCTACCAGGTGGATGCCAGACGCTGCATCTCCTACCTGACCATCGAGCTGAGGGGCGCGATCCCAGTCGAGTATCGAAAAGCCATGGGGAACCGGATCTACGGATGTGACGACTGTCAGCAGGTCTGCCCCTGGAACCGTTTTGCCCGACTCACCCGCATCGATGACTTCTCTCCGCGCCATGGTCTGGACAGCATCAGTCTGGCAAACGCCTTCGTTTGGGACGAAGCGAAATTCCTCAAGCGGACTGAAGGTTCGGCGATACGCCGCATCGGCCATGCACGCTGGCTGAGGAATATCGCCATCGCCCTGGGCAACGCCCCGACCTCGAATGAGATCATCTCGACACTCAAACAGCGCCGTGAGCACCCATCCAGTTTAGTGCGAGAGCATGTCTTCTGGGCATTGCGGCAACAGATGGAAAGCCTCGGCCCTGAGCAGATTCTGGACGCTTAATATCAGCCGGTTCGGGTGATGGTCACCATCAGAGATCCCTCGTTGTTGTCGTACTTCGAGGGCATGTCATTGGCGAACAGGTACAGCTCCGCGTCATGGGGTGCGGTGTATGGATCTGCCTTGTCGCCGATGAGAAACAACTCATCGTCCTCATCACCCAAGGCTCCAGTCAACGCAAACCAGTTGGCGTTATCCAGCCTGCGTCGTTTTTCGAAGGCATTCACGAAGGCTTCTTGGTACCAGGGCAGCTGATCAGACGTCCATCCGGCCGATCCGCACGTGATGCTGGAATCATCCCAGGTATCGCCTGCAGGGACCGAAAAGGTGTAACGGGCGCCCGCCCGCAGGCCGACACCACTCCAGTTGTATTTCGACTCCGCGCGTACCTCGCAAGTGTGGGATTCACCCAGTGCCAGGTCGAGAGATTGTGCGCTGGGATCGATTTCGCCGCCCTCGCGGATTTCCCGTCGCGGATCGATCTGCACATCCTTGTTCTCGGATATGGGTGCAAAGCGGTTCACTTCACTATAGCGGGGGAGCCGGGCCTTGCTCTCGATAAACTTCAGCCCACAGGCTCTTCCCTGCTCCAGCATCCATTGCAAGGCAATGTTGGAGCGTGCCACGTTTCCGCTGCCACCACCGATATCGCTATGTACACCGCGGAACCAGACCTCTCGGATATTGGCGTATCGATTGTCTGGATCGAGACGGGTTATATTGAAGGTCTCGCGCCGCTCATCCAACGCCATGGCGTGAAAGCAATGATCTACGCACTGGTGCACCGACTCGATGTTCCAACCCAGATTGATCTCTTGAAAATTGATAAAGGTGTCGAAAGAAAGACCGAACGAGCCGACAATATCCCAGACGCCCAGAAAGCGCACTCTGGCCACTTCCACCTGGCCGTTACTGAGCTTTATCCCTTTCTCGCCGATTTCGTTGGCAAAGTGTACGGCCAGCGCGGCGCCCCGACTGAAACCGATAATATCGATCACCTGATCGCCCTGTTCCCAGTTCTCACACAGCTCTTCGTACATCTCCTCGATACGAGAGCGTCCGCCTGAACCGAACAAACCACCCAGCACATGACCCAGTTTGCCAAAGCGGGTGCCTACGCCCTCCAGATACTCGGCATTGTTCCCCCTATACAACTCCTTGAAGCGAACGACATTGGTATCTTGCAGGTCGTCAGCCTCGTCCGCATTCCAGGTGCCATCGAACGCATATAAAGCCATTTTCTCTCTCCTTTTCTTCCAGCGCTATTGTGTGGTCCTAAGGCCATTCCTAATGGTGATTAGGATCCCAACCCGCTACGCGCGCCCACATCTGTGAGTAACTGTGTGCAGTGATCGAGCTGAAGCAGTATGGTCGAGTTGGCGTGTGAGCGCACAAAGACCGATGTAGCACTGCTGTGAGATACCCGTTGATTAGCGTGGTCTGGGGTTGGCGAGCACATCATTGGTGACGCTTGGCGATCTCGTTTTGGAAGAATGCAAACTCATACGACAACCCCGCGCCCTCACACGTCTACCGTCATTACGGTGGGCCATGCCATGAAGAACAAGCCATTGCGTATCTGGAGTCCCCCGTGGTCAAGTCGATTGACGTCGAAGCGACGGGGTGAAGCTATCGACATGAATCAT
>CBDVCD010000276.1:0-4763 GCA_965372385.1 uncultured Gammaproteobacteria bacterium
GCAAGGGTTGGTGTCTTTATCGTTTGGGTTGCAAAGGCCCGATGACCTACAACGCCTGCGCCACCGTCAAATGGAATCAGGGCACCAGCTGGCCGGTCGAGTCTGGCCATGGCTGTCTCGGCTGTTCGGAACCGGATTTCTGGGATGGCGGTGGTTTCTACAACGCCATCTCCATACCCGACAGTGATATCGCGCAGAATCTGGGCTATGGGGTGGCGGCCGGTGTGGCGGTGGGTGCCGCGGTTGGTTTGCTCAATCGTCGCAAACAGTCAGAGGCCGTTGCACGGCACGAGACCGTGACGATAGACGATCTGGACAAAAACTCATGAACACACCAGTCGATTTCCTGCTTTGGGTGAAAGGCCCGGCCTTCGATGTGGCGTTGGCGGTATTCGTACTTGGCATCCTCATCCGTCTGTTCGAGGTCATGCTGTTGGGACGCAAGCCAGACCTGGCGGAGGCAAAGGGCAGTGAGTTCAGCGCCGGGATGAGAACGGTGTTTACCCGCACCTTGCCTGAGAGGGGTTCACTCAAACGTTCACCCTTTACCGTCATTGGGGGCTATATCTGGCACATTGGATTTCTCCTCGTCCTGTTCTTTTTCATTCCGCATATCGAGCTGCTGCATGCCACCCTCGGTATCAAGTGGCCCGGACTCTCAAATCATCTGGTGGATGCGGTAGCCGTCATCACCTTGGTCACGCTGCTGGCCATGCTGATCGATCGCCTGACCCACCCGGTGAAGCGGTTTTTGAGCGGGCCGGAAGACTACCTGGTATGGGGGGTGACATTCCTGCCGCTGCTGACCGGCTATCTTGCCTATCATCGTATGATCGATCCTTACTCACTGGTGCTGGGTCTGCATATCCTCAGTGCCGAACTGTTGATGGTGGTCTTTCCCTTTACCAAGCTGATGCATGCGATCACCTTTCTTCTTGCCCGCTGGTATAACGGCGCCATGGCTGGCCGCCGGGGAGTGCAGTCATGAGTGGAGCAACCCTGCAGAGGGGGCTTAACGCCTTCCGTGAACAAATGGACGCCCCAACCGCGGCCTTCTTCTCCAGCTGCGTCAATTGTGGCCTGTGCGCCGAGGCCTGTCTTTTCTATACCGAGACGGGGGATCCCAAGTACACGCCGATCAACAAGCTGGAACCCATGCGGCGGGTTTGGGAGCAGGAGTTTACCCTGTGGGGGAAACTGAAGGCGGCACTGGGCCTGGTAAAGCCGGTCACCAACGCCTTGCTCGAGGAGTGGGAGCCGCTGGTCTACGATGCCTGCAGCCTATGTGGCCGCTGTTCCATGGTCTGCCCGGTGGGCAACGACATCGCCTTCATGATCCGCAAGGCCAGAGAGGGTTTCGTGGCGGCCGGTTATGCACCGGAGGGCATGAAGGGGGCCAGCCGGCGCGCCATTAAGATTGGCAGTCCCATGGGGGTGAAATATCCCGCCCTGGCGGCCCAGATCAAACATATCGAGGCGGATACGGGACTGACGATTCCGGTGGATGTGGAGGGCGCTGACTACATGGCGCTGCTCTCCTCCATGGAGATCATGAACTTTCCGGAATATATCCAGGCCCTGGCGCGGATCTTCAAACAGGCAGACCTCTCTTGGACCATCTCATCCGAGGCCTTCGAGGCGACCAACTCGGGTATCCAGATCGGTTCCAGCGACATCGCCAAGGAGCTGGTGGGCCGGGTTGTGAAGGCGGCGGAAAAACTCAAGGTCAAACATGTCATCAGTCCCGAATGCGGGCACGCCTATCTGGCCATTCGTTGGGAGGGCCCCAACCTGATCGGCAGGCCTTTCCCTTTCCGGGTGGTGCATATTCTCGAACTGCTCGATCAATTGCGCGCCAGCGGGCGCCTGAAAACAGAGGGTTTTGAAGAGTCCAGGCTCACCTTCCATGATCCTTGTCAGATTGTGCGCAGGGGGGGTGTGTTGGATGAGCCGCGCAATCTGCTCAAGCAGATCAGCACGAATTTTGTCGAGATGAGCGACCATCGCGAGATGAACTGGTGCTGCGGTGGCGGTGGCGGCGTGAGTGCCAATGAGCGCGCCGACGAACTGCGCCTTAAGGTCTTCGCGCGCAAGAAGAGCCAGCTGGACGAACTCAAGGTGGAGACCCTGGTGACCGCCTGTGCCAACTGCCGTCTCATGCTGGAAGACGGTCTGGAGGAGTACCGGATGGAACTCCCGGTGGTGGGCTTGACGGAGATGCTGGCGGAGCATCTGGTTGAAGATGCCAATGCGAACGTTGAATAGCCGACATGCTCCTCCGTGGGACGCCGTGAATACTTCCCTGTAGGCTTGACCGTAGCATCTGACCTCCAGGGATGGAGGAAATGCAATAGGATTGAATGGAACAATCCTTGCCCTGCTACCGACACCCACGGAGAATCATACCGGCTATCCTATGAGCTGTATTAGTAAGTAAAACAACAGGTTTTTATTGCAGTATTAGACGTATCAGACTTCTGCTGCGGGAGATGAGCGAAAATGAGCGAACGTATCGTCGTTGATCCGATTACCCGAATCGAAGGACATCTGCGCATCGAGGCCCAGATGGATGGCGACCGGATCGCCTCCGCCTACTCGTCCGGCACCATGGTGCGAGGCATCGAGGTCATCCTGAAGGGTCGGGACCCGCGGGATGCCTGGGCCTTCACTCAACGGATCTGTGGTGTCTGCACCCTGGTACACGGTATCGCCTCCGTGCGGGCGGTGGAGAACGCGCTCAACTATCCGATTCCCCCGAACGCCGAGCTGATCCGCAACCTGATGATCGGCGCCCAGTTCATCCACGACCATGTCATGCACTTCTATCATCTGCATGCCCTCGACTGGGTGGATGTGATCTCCGCGCTCTCGGCCGATCCCGCTGCAACCTCCGCCTTGGCCCAGTCGCTGAGCAACTGGCCGAAGGCCTCTCCTGGTTATTTCTCCGATATGCGGAAGAAGCTCAAGGGTTTTGTGGAGGGGGGGCAGTTGGGCATCTTCGCCAATGCCTATTGGGGGCACTCGGCCTATAAACTGCCGCCGGAAGCCAACCTGATGGCAGTGACCCACTATCTGGAGGCGCTCGCCTGGCAAAGGGACGTGGTGCAGTTGCACACCATCTTCGGCGGTAAGAACCCACACCCCAACTTTCTCGTGGGCGGTACCGCATCTCCCATCGACCTGAACTCCGATTCGGCCATCAACGCCAAGAGGCTGGCCCAAGTGCAGAATGTCATCCAACGGATGCAGGAGTTCACCGATCAGGTCTATCTGCCCGACACCCTGGCCATCGCCGGCTTCTACAAGGATTGGGGTGAAAGAGGCGAGGGCGTCGGTAACTTCCTCTGCTATGGCGACCTGCCGAGCAAGAGCATGAACGACCCGGACAGCTATTTCCTGCCCGCCGGGGTGATTCTCGACCGGGATCTCTCCACCGTGCATCCGTTGGATATGCACAACCCGGATGAGATTCAGGAGTCTGTCGCGCATTCCTGGTATGACTACAGTACGGGCAAGGATGTCCCCCTGCATCCCTACGATGGCGAGACCAACCTCAATTACACCGGACCCAAACCACCCTACAAGCACCTGAATGTGGAGGAGTCCTACTCCTGGATCAAATCGCCCCGCTGGAAGGGCAGGCCGATGGAGGTGGGACCACTGGCACGGGTCCTGACTCTCTATGCCAAGGGTCATGAGCAGACCAGGGAACTGGTGCATATGACGCTCAACACCCTGGACCTGCCGGTCCGGGCGCTCTTTTCAACCCTGGGGCGCACCGCCGCCAGGACCCTGGAGACCAAGATCATCGCCGATGCCATGCAGGGCTGGTATGACCAGCTGCTGGCCAACATCAAGGCGGGTGACACCAGGACCTTTAATGAAACCCTGTGGGAACCCTCGACCTGGCCGAAACAGTGCCAGGGCGTTGGCTTCATGGAGGCGCCACGTGGCGCGTTGGGTCACTGGATCGTGATTGAAGACGGCAAGATCGCCAACTACCAGGCCGTCGTGCCGAGTACCTGGAATGCCGGCCCGCGGGATCCGCAAGGCCAGCCCGGTGCCTATGAGGCTGCCCTGCAGGACAACCATCAACTGGCCGATGCCAAGCAGCCGGTGGAGATCCTGCGTACCATTCACAGCTTCGACCCCTGCATCGCCTGTGCGGTACATCTGACAGACGAAGAGGGGGAGGAGATGCTGCAACTAAAGGTCACCTGAGTGCATGGATTTCAAAGAGATCATCTCCATCGCCGGTTATGGAATCGAGGCCATTGGCGTGCTCGTCATCGTGGTGGGAATTGCGATCTCTTCCGTGCGTTTTATCTCTAACTATCGCAAGGAACCTGAAGGTTTTGCCTATCGCATCTATCGGCGTCAACTGGGACGTTCGATTATCCTGGGGCTGGAGTTCCTGATCGCCGGGGACATCATTCGTACCGTAGTCGTGGATAACACGCTGCAAAACGTTGCGGTCTTGGGACTGATCATTCTTATTCGAACCTTTCTAAGTTTCACCCTTCACCTGGAAGTCGAGGGCAACTGGCCATGGCAGCAGATGAACGATAAAGAAACCATGTAGTCATTCAGTGAGGGCATCTATCCTTTCTCTCCCTTGACGCTAACTGAGCTAAACGAAGCAATGGAAAACAGCATGAACATTGATCAACTCAACGCAGATTTCGGCATAACGCGACAACTCAGGTTGGTAGAGGGCAAGGGCGGTCTTCCCTTTATCGAGATTGAAAACGCAAAGGCCACTG
>CBDVCD010000277.1:0-4761 GCA_965372385.1 uncultured Gammaproteobacteria bacterium
AACCGCCGACCTCAACACTGCCAGTGTTGCGCTCTCCCAGCTGAGCTATGGCCCCGAAAGAGCGCAAATATTAGGCCATGAAGGGTGTTTTGTCCACCGCTTTTTCTCCCTTAATATGATGATCGGACGTCTCATCCTGATCTCTGTTGCTCGATCTTTGCCCAGGAATCCCTCAGGGTGACGATCCGGTTGAACACCGGCCTCTCAGGTGTGGTATCCCGGCTGTCCAGACAAAAATAGCCTTCCCGTTCAAACTGAAAACGTTCGCTGGGTGATGCATCTCCCAGCATCGGTTCCAGATAGCAGTCGGTCAGGGTACGTAACGAGTCTGGATTGAGGTTGTCGGTAAACCTGCCCCCCTCCTCTATCTGATCAGGGTTGGCTTGGGAGAAGAGCCGGTCGTAGAGTCTGACCTCTCCCCTCAACCCGTGGCTGGCGGAGACCCAGTGGATCACCCCCCTCACCTTGCGCCCTTCCGGGTTCCTGCCCAGGGTATCCGGGTCATAACTGCAGCGCAGCTCAATGATGTCACCCTGGTTGTTCTTCAGCACCTCTTCACACTTGATCACATAGGCATGGCGCAGGCGTACCTCGCCTCCGGTAATCAGCCGTTTGTACTTTTTATTGGCTGTTTCGCGAAAATCAGCCTGGTCAATGTAGATCTCCCGACTGAAGGGGATTCCGCGGCTGCCCATGGACTCATCCTTCGGGTGGTTGGGCGCCTGTAGTTCCTCTGTCTGACCCTCCGGGTAATTCTCCAGCACGATCTTCAAAGGATGCATCACCGCCATGCGCCGGGGAGCGTTTCGGTCCAGATCCTCGCGGATACAGTTCTCCAGTACCCCCATCTCCACCAGATTGTCTGACTTGGTCACCCCGATGCGCTGACAGAAATCCCGGATCGATGCCGGCGTGAAACCCCGTCGGCGCAGGCCGGCAATGGTCGGCATGCGGGGATCGTCCCAGCCCTCCACAAACCCTTCGTCCACCAGTTGGGTCAGCTTGCGCTTGCTCATCACGGTGTATTCCAGATTGAGGCGGGAGAACTCGATTTGCTGGGGATGACAGGGGATGCTGATGTTGTCCAACACCCAGTCATAAAGGGGACGGTGATCCTCGAACTCCAGGGTGCAGAGGGAGTGGGTGATGCCCTCCAGTGCATCGGAGATCGGATGGGTAAAGTCATACATCGGGTAGATCGACCACTCGGCCCCGGTCTGATGATGCACCACACCATGACGGATGCGATAGAGGGTCGGGTCCCGCATATTCATGTTCGGGGAGGCCATATCGATCTTCGCTCGCAGCACCCGCTCACCATCGGCGAACACACCGTCTTTCATACGCTGGAACAGATCCAGGTTCTCCTCAACGGAACGCGAACGGTATGGGCTCTCCTTTCCCGGCTCCTTCAGGGTTCCACGGTAGGAGCGCATCTGCTCAGCATCCAGGTCACATACATAGGCCTTACCCGCCCGGACCAGCTCTACTGCATAGTCATACAGCTGCTGGAAATAGTTGGAGGCGTAGAAGAGCCGCTCCTCCCAATCGAATCCCAGCCAGCGCACATCCGCCTGGATGCTCTCCACGAACTCAAGATTCTCTTTATGCGGATTGGTGTCATCAAAGCGCAGATTGCACTTGCCGCCCGGATAGTCCTGAGCGACACCAAAATTCAACACGATCGATTTGGCATGGCCGATATGCAGATAGCCGTTGGGTTCCGGGGGGAAACGAGTGTGCACCCGCCCCTCATTCTTGTTCTGCACCAGATCCTGGCCGATGATCTGGCGAATGAAATTGGTCGGTGTAACCGGCTCGGAATGACTCATTGATTTCTCCCGGTGACTGCTCAATCAGGCCTGCGCCGCGCGCTGACGAATAAACTCCAGCGCCATATCGATGCGCCGCAGTGTCGCCTCTTTGCCCACCAGATAGAGAGTGACATCGATACCCGGCGATGCGGCACGCCCGACCACCGCCACCCGCAACGGTTGCGCCACCTTGCCCATCTTCAGCTCCAGGACTTGCGAGACCTGCTGAACCTGCTCATGCAACGCCTCAGGACTCCACTCTTCAAGAGCTGCCAGGGCCTCACGCATCTTCTCCAGTGGTTGCTGGGCGACAACACGTAAATGTTTCTTGCCAGCAGCCTCATCGAATGCCTCGAAATCCCGGTAACAGAAAGCGCTGATATCCGCCATCTCCACCAAGGTCTTGGCCCGTTCCTGCTGGGCCTGGACCACTTCCACCAGATCCGGCCCCTGGGCAGGATCTATACCCAGCTCACCCATGTGCGGACTCAACAGATGGGCGATCCGCTTCGGATCATCTTCCTTGATATAGTGCTGATTCAGCCAGAGCAGCTTTTCGGTATTGAAACTGGAGGCGGCCTTGTTCACCGCATCGATATCGAACAGCTCGATCATCTCGTCCAGGCTGAAGATCTCCTGATCGCCATGGGACCAGCCGAGGCGCACCAGATAGTTGAGCAGTGCCTCAGGCAGGAACCCGTCCTCCCGATACTGCATCACGCTCACTGCACCATGGCGTTTGGAGAGCCGTGCACCGTCGTCGCCCAGAATCATCGGAACATGACCATATTCCGGTAGTGACTTGTCCAACGCACGCAGGATATTGATCTGCTTCGGCGTGTTATTGAGGTGATCATCGCCCCGGATGACGTGGCTGATCTCCATATCCATATCATCCACCACCACCGTCAGATTGTAGGTCGGGGAGCCGTCGGTGCGGCGAATAATCAGGTCATCCAGCTCCTCGTTGTTGAATGCCACACGTCCCCGAATCAGGTCATCCACCACCACCACGCCACTATCCGGATTGCGGAAACGAATCACATGGGGCTCTTCAGGGTCAATATTTTTATCCCTGCAGTGGCCGTCATAGCGGGGTTTATCCTTGCGCTTCATCGCCTCTTCCCGCAGATTGTCGAGGCGCTCACGTGAGCAATTACAGCGATAGGCCAAGCCCTTATCCATCAACTCTCCAATCACTTCGTTATAACGCTCAAAGCGGTGAGTTTGATAAAAAGGTCCCTCATCATATTCCAGGCCCAACCAGGTCATCCCCTCCAGAATCGCATTCACTGACTCGGCAGTGGATCGCTCCAGATCCGTATCCTCGATTCGCAGGACGAATTTTCCACCATGTTTACGGGCATAGAGCCAGGAGAAGAGCGCGGTGCGGGCGCCGCCCACATGGAGATAACCGGTAGGGCTGGGGGCAAATCGGGTACGGACAGACATTTTGTTTAATTTCTTGGAGGCTTCAAAAGGAGGAGATTCTAGCAGACCTTCAGCCTCACGGTAGAGTGAGTTTGACGCCCTCCCCCAGCGGAATTAGAATGTTGCCTCTTTATCTGAACAGGGCGCATAGCTCAGCTGGGAGAGCGCTGCAGTCACATTGCAGAGGTCACAGGTTCGATCCCTGTTGCGCCCACCATATCCACCTGATTTTCCTAACATTCCTTCCAATTGCTTCAGACAGTAGGCGCAAAGGATTTGTCGGAAAACTGTCGGAAAATGAAAAAGGGTCAGCCGCCATTTGACCGCTAACCCTTTGATTATATGGCGCGCCCGGAAGGATTCGAACCTCCGACCCCCTAGTTCGTAGTTATCCATGGCGCCCATAACCGTCTGTTTTTACTGTACTAATTGGCGGCATGTCCGTTGCATTCTGCACTACTCTGCACAACCGTGTCGGACTGATCCCGGCAAAAGTCCGGCCGTACTTTTCAGGCTTGGAGGGAAGTACAGCCAATATCCATATTTTTTATCGCAAGGCCTTTCCGACCTTCGGATGCAAATCCCATTTGCTACCTACCATGAGTGAGGGAGATACGCCAAATCAGAAAGGATACTGATACCCGTCCATCAGGCAGCTCGATTACCCAATTCACTCAGTTTCTCCAACGTATCGGGAAACTTTCTTACCATCAGAATGAGTGCGGCAGCCTGGGCATTGGGCTTGGCCCGACCCTGCTCCCAATTCTCCAGGGTACGTATCGATACGCGCAGTCGACGGGCGAAGACGGCTCGGGAAACATGCATGCGCTCCCGCGTGTCCCGGATTAGTTGTGCGTCCACTTCCAGAGGCGGAAGGTCCTCAACTTCATGCGAACGGAGGGTAATCTTACCCTCGCGTTGCTGGTGCATTGCCTCGACGCCTTCCATCAATTCATCGAACAACTTACGTTTCTGAGTCATCGCTTACGCCTCCTCGCCTCCAATTCGGCCTGAACAGCCTTCTTCAAGGCCTTCTTCTCGTCAGCAGTCAAGTGCACGGCCTCATCTTTATCGTAGAGGGTGAAAAACCATATCTAGTGATCTGCCGTCAGGTAGTAATAGATTACCCTCAGGCCACCTCGCTTACCCTTGCCTCGACGCGAGTCTCCCCAGCGGACCTTTCGGAACCCTCCAGTACCGGGCATCACATCGCCCAACTCCGGGTTGTCCATGAGCGCTCGCTGCAATTTACTGTAGCTCTCATCGGTCAAGTAATCAGAGAACAGGCGTGTAAATACAGGGGTCTCAAAGAAAACCAGTTTCATTGGGTAAGTATACGCAGATTGCGTAGTTTTTCAACCAACCCGAACCTGTGGGTGGCGAATTGTTGCTGACAGCCTGCTTATGAAACAGCAGCTCCTGGTGATCAGCCGCTCACGAAAACGCGCACCCAATCTTTCAGTGATCGATCGTTTCCTGCTGGGATTCTGGTCGCTTTTCCTCAGTCCGCACCATA
>CBDVCD010000278.1:0-4750 GCA_965372385.1 uncultured Gammaproteobacteria bacterium
TTCAGGGGAATATCACCCAGGTGGTCGTCTCCGGCGGTGGCAAAACGGCTAATCGCAATCGTTGGCTCGGTAACTACTGGGACGATTATGAGGGCTTTGACCAGGACCGGGATGGTATCGGGGATAAGCCTTATGAACTGTACAGCTATGCTGACCGTATCTGGATGGATGTCCCGCCCGCCCGATTCTTCAAGGGCTCTCCAGTTTTGGAGGTGATGGACTTTCTGGAGCGCCTTGCCCCTTTCAGCGAGCCCAACATGTTGGTGCGGGACAAAAAACCGTTGATGGCTACAGGTTGGGAGGATAAGGTCTCAATTCAAACAAAGGATGTTGCGAGAACTAAAGATACTGCAGTTGAATCTGAGAAAGGTGCAGCTGACAAACAGCCAGAAGTCTTTGATGCCTATAAGGCGCTGCGTGATTCTTTGGGGCGTTAGCCCCGGAGGTGTGACTAGCTATGATTGATAAAAAGCCTGTGAAGCCGGCGAAGAAAAAGCCGCTCTCACCACGTCGCAAAGAACAGAGTCGACGGGAATTCCTTCGCTCTACAGCCTTGACGGTAGGCGTGGTGACCGCCTCACTGCTGGGATTTATTCCGCTGGTACGAGGCACCTCGATACGTTTGCGCCCACCTGGTGCATTGAAGACACCGGATGATGAGCAGGAGTTTTTTGCCTCCTGCATCAAATGTGGTCAGTGTGTACAGGTCTGCCCGGTGCAGGCCATCAAACTGGCGGATCTGGATGACGGGATTGGTGTCGGTATTCCCTATATCGATCCAAGGGCTCAGGCCTGTGACTTCTCCTGTGATGGGTTGCAGTGCGTATTGGCCTGTCCTACTGGTGCACTGACTCATGATCTCGATTATCCCGCGGATACACGCATGGGGTTCGCACGGCTGGCCCGACCCGATGCCTGTCTGGCGGTGCAGGGCAAAGGCTTCAAAGGTCAAGCGAGGGGGCCTGACTTTAAAGGCCTGCTGCGGTATGCGGAGATCGACCGCTGGAACCCCATGCCAGTTGCGCATCACCCCTATGACCTGGAGTTGTGCGATCTTTGTGTGCGCCAATGCCCAATAGAGATTCGCATCAACCAGTGTGAAGCGGAAGAAGCGGATGAAACAGCGGTTGCACGGGTAGCGCAAAGGGTTGGTCATGAGTGTCCACCCAAGCATGCTATTACCCTTGAATTTGTCGAATTCACCAATGGTGAAACCAGGATGCAGCCGAAGGTGAGAAAGGGCTGTGTCGGCTGTGGCGTCTGTGAGATGATCTGTCCGGTGGAGAGCGCGGCAATCGTGGTTGATCTGGATGAAAACACCGATACCCGGGGAGATCGAGGTCGGCGTCTGCGATCCAGGCCAAGGCAACTGTCGCGAGGGCCGGAAGCAGAGGAGCAGCCTGCCTCCTACAAGGCTTCAACACCCCTTAAGGGTGGTTGAGATGAATTACATCAAAGAGTCCCTGGCCCAGCTTTTCGGCGCCAAGCCGCGACGTCCCACAAAGGACGAACAGTCGGCTGAAGTCCTGGCAATCTATGAGGGAAAGAGAGGCAAGCTGTCGAAGGCGGATGTGGAAAATGTGCGCCATGAGCACAAAAAGACCTGCTGCAACAAATGGCAGCGCCGCCGTTGGGCCACCCTGATCCTGGTCAACCTGCTTTTCGTGGTCTCTTTCTATTTCGATGTGCAACTGCTGGAAGGCGCGCTGACCGCTTCACGTTTTGTCGGCTTTCACATGGCGGATCTCAACGCCGCACTGCAGGTGATGCTGGCCTACAAGCATGTGGTGCTCAATCTGCTCATAGGCACCGTGACAGTTTTTCTGTTCTGGCTACTACTGGGTGGACGGAGCTTCTGTTCCTGGGTCTGCCCTTATCACCTGTTGTCAGAATGGGCGGAGTATCTGCATCTCTGGCTGGTGAGGAAAAAGATCATCAAGAACCACACCTTCAACCGAAAGGTACGTGGTGTCTTCTATGTGATTTTTGCCTTGTTGGCGTTCGTATCTGGCTACACGGTTTTTGAGACCCTCTCACCTACCGGTATACTCAGTCGTGCCTTGATCTATGGCCCTGGTGTGGCATTGATCTGGGTGGCTGCGTTATTGCTGTTCGAGGTCTTCTATTCCCGCCGGGCCTGGTGTCGCTATGTCTGTCCCATCGGAGTGACCTACGGGCTCGTCGGTCTGGCCTCGCCGGTTCGGGTGAAGTACAACGCTGAGGCCTGCCACCACGAAGGGGACTGCCGCAAGGTCTGTCTTGTGCCCCATGTGCTTGACCTGACCATCAGAGGGACTGCCTATGAGGTGAATCAGGATGTGGGCACTGACTGCACCCGCTGTGGTATGTGCGTGGATGTCTGCCCGACCAGTTCATTGATCTACGAGATCAAGGGACTGAGTAAGATGCTTTAAGAAGCTGCGCAGATCAATACATGATTCGATTTGAAAACATCGTAAAACGCTTTCGCCGTAACCAAGTGCTCAAAGGCGTGAACCTGGTCATTGATCGGGGCCACCGGGTCGCCCTGGTGGGCTCCAATGGGGCTGGCAAGACCACCCTGATTCGTTGTCTTCTGGGTGAGTACACCTGTGAGGGGAGGGTGACCGTCGATGGTATGGAGCCGCGCAAGCAGCGTCGTGAAGTGTTGTCCAAGGTTGGATTCGTCCCTCAGTTACCACCACCGTTACGCATGCCAGTAGGTCAACTCATTCGTTTCTCCGCCAGTCTGTGTGACAGCGATCCGCTACGCATGCGCGATGTAGCGGGTGAACTGGGTTTCGATATCGATCACTTCCGCCATCAACCTTTTGTCAAGCTTTCCGGTGGTCAGAAGCAGAAACTGTTGATCGCCATCGCCTTGGGTCGGGAGAGTGAACTGCTGGTGATGGATGAACCGGCGGCCAATCTGGATCCTGAAGCACGCCACATCTTTTTTAAGTTGTTGGCTGATAAACGGGACCGTGCCGCGATGCTGATCTCCAGTCATCGCCTCGATGAAGTGGCAAGCCTGGTTAACCGGGTGATCGAGATGGATCAGGGCGAGGTGGTGTTGGATGACCGGGTGGCTGATCTGGTGGAACTCTCTTCTCGCCTGCATTGCCAGGTAAGGCTGATTCAAGTAGAGGCGGCATTTGCCAAGGCGATAGCCGAGTGGGGCTTCACGGGGAGTGATGACGGCCTTGAGTGGCAAGGGGTGATTGCCGGGCCTGACCGCTTACGCTTCCTGGGAGTTCTATCGCGTTACGCCGCACTGCTGGCGGGTATTAAAATGGACGAGGAGGCGGCCGTCGGTGTTGGCTAATCCTCGTGTTTACTGGCTGGCCAGCTTGATCTTGTTGGCCCTGTCGGCCTGCTCGAATGACCCAGGAGCCGGTCCAAAGGAGGTAAAATGGGACCGGGATGCCTGCGAACGTTGCCGCATGATATTGAGCGACCGTCACTTTGCCGCGCAGATCCGTTATCTTCCGCAAGGAAAGAAACGCTCCAAGGTCTTGAAGTTTGACGATATCGGCTGCGCGACCCTCTGGTTGGAAGACAAACCCTGGAAGGATGACCCAAAAATAGAGATCTGGGTAGTCGATCATCAGACCGGTGAGTGGATCGACGCCCGCACGGCAACCTATGTCAAGGGCAAGATCACACCCATGGAGTATGGTCTCGGGGCTCAATTGGCTCCCACTGAGGATGGGCTCGATTATACTCAGGCGAAACAGCATATCGTGCAAATTGAAGAACGCTTCAATACTCATGGTGTGCATCTGCTGGAAAAATACAGACAGCAGGCGGAAAGACGCGAAGAGCATCACCATCTCCAGCAGGATGATTCCTCCCTGCCTCCTATCATCCCGGTAACGGAATAAGCATGAAACATCTCTGGCTGACCGCCTATACCGACATTATCGAATCCCTGCGGGCACGCTGGTTCCTGGTCTACTCCATGGTGTTTGGCGGTTTGATCGTGATTCTTTTCGCGTTCGGGCTGGCTGAATCCCGCATTATGGGGTTTACCGGACTCTCCAGATTGTTGATTACCTACATCCAGCTCTCCATGGCAATGCTGCCGATCTTTGTTTTAATCACCACAGTCCGTTCTGTGGCGGGTGACAGGGAGGCCGGGGTCTTCGAATATCTACTCTCTTTGCCCATTTCCTTGAGCGCATGGTTTTGGGGGCGCGTATTCGGGCGCTTCTTTGTGGTTTTCCTGCCGGTCTTTCTGGCCATGCTGGGGGCAACTGCCTGGGGTGTGGCCAAGGGCGCAGAGGTGCCCTGGGAGCTGCTGATCTACTATACCGGCCTGCTGATGGCCCTGGCCTGGTGTTTTCTAGGCATTGGCATGCTGATCTCCACCATCGCCCGCTCATCCGACGTGGCTCAGGGTGCTGCCTTTGTGGTCTGGCTGACCCTCCTGTTGTTCCTGGATCTGATCCTGCTTGGCATCATGATTCAGGAGCATCTGCCACCCGAGAGTGCGGTAGCCATTGCGCTGGCCAATCCCATGCAGGTATTTCGCACTGCGACCATGATGTTGTTCGACCCTCAACTGGTCTTGCTGGGGCCGACTGCCTACGTGATTCTGGATAACTTTGGGGAGGCCGGCTATATCGCCTATGCGGTAATTTATCCGATCCTGTTGGGTACCGCTTGCGCTGCATTGGGCTATCTACTGTTTAGACGCAGTGATCTTCCCTAATTAGGGCCACGGAAAAAAGATTTGTCCTATCTCACGCCCCTCTTCGGGCAATCTTTG
>CBDVCD010000279.1:0-4739 GCA_965372385.1 uncultured Gammaproteobacteria bacterium
CATGAATTCAACTCGTTAAAAGTAGAATGGAGTGGTCAACTGCAGAATCTAGGATCATGGCGCTCTGGCCGGCAGTTTGAAATGGTCGATCAGTACCTCTTTCCAGGCCCGCTCCGGGGTACTCTGGGAAAACTGGATATGACGTTGCCGGCAATGAGTGTCCAGGGAGGTGCTGAAGGCATCTATAGCCAGGTTGAATGCTTCCCGCTCTCTGGCCGTATGGGTATGGTGCATGGTCTCTCCGGTCTCCACGTCCTTGAGGATCATCGCTTCACCGTTGGTGGGCAGGTTGTCGTGGCTACTTATCTGCAGGGCATGGACGCGGTCGCCGAGGCGTCTGAGTTTTTCCAGTGCGTCCCGCATGCCGTCCTTGACCAGGAAATCACTGATGATGAACACCGGTGTGTGGGGTTTGATGTGACGGATGCAGGCCCGCAAATCAGAGCCCCCGCCGGATTGCATGGGAGTGATGTCTCTGAGTACCTGCAGTACGCGTGCATAGTGGTTGTAGCCGCGTCCCAAGGGTACCCGTTGCAGGACCTGATTGCTGAACAGCAGGATGGCGACCTGATGATCCAGATGAATCAACAGATAGGCCAGCGCGGCGGCGCACTGCACCGCGAGAGGCCATTTATCATCCTGCCGCATGGAGGCACTGATGTCGACACAGAGGGTCCAGTCAGCGGCGGACTCATCCCAGTAGCGGCGGATTTTCGGGCTTCGACTACGCGCGGTGGCGCGCCAGTCGATATCGCGTATGGAGTCGCCGGGGACAAACTCTCGGTGATCGAGGAATTCCACTCCGAATCCCGCGCGCAGGCGATTGGGACGGTGTCCGGGAGCCAGCATCAGACGACTGGTGAACAGGTGGTCGGCAATCCTGCTTAACTGGCTCAGATCCTTTTCCGTGAGGGCCTCCAGTGGGTGCATCAGATCCGCTTCCGCCATTCCTGGATGATCTGCAGCAATACGCGCTCGGCATCCACCCCTTCCAGTTCGCTCTCGATGCTCAGCAACACCCGATGACGCAGGGTGGGTAATGCCATTTTTTCCAGATCGTCGAAATCAACCTGCAGGCGTCCCGCGAGAAGCGCGTGGACTCTAGCGGTCTTGAGCAGGGCCTGCAGGCCACGTGGGCTGGCTCCATAGCGGAAATAGGCAGAGTTGCCCGCAGCATCAGGATGGGTTGAGAGCAGGAGTTTGACCGCTGCCTGTTTGATCCTGTCAGGGATCACGATCTGTCGAGCGATGGCCATGGTTTCAAGCAGGCGATCCAGGCTCACTACCGGTTGCAAGCTTTCCGACGGTTCGTCGTCCAGTGAGATGCTGAGCATCTTGAGGAGTGCCTGTTCGTCTGGAAACTCCACATTCAACTTCACCAGGAAACGATCCAATTGAGCCTCGGGTAATGGATAGGTGCCCTCGATCTCGATTGGATTCTGGGTCGCCATCACCCAGAAAGGGGCAGGCAGGGGGTAGGTGGCGCCACAGTGGGTGACCTGGTGCTCCTGCATTGCTTCAAGCAGGGCGGATTGGGTCTTCGGGGTAGCGCGGTTGATCTCGTCCACCAGGACCAGGGGAGAGAAGACCGGACCAGGCTGGAAGTCGAGGCGCTGCCCTCCCTGAGGGGTCTGGATGAGTATCTCACTGCCGGTGATATCTGTGGGCATCAGGTCCGGAGTACATTGGATGCGGGAAAAATCCAGACCAACGACACCCGCCAGGGCCTTGGCAAGATGTGTCTTACCCAATCCGGGCAAGCCCTCCAGCAGGATATGTCCCCCGGAGATGAAGGCAATCAACAACTGCCTGATGAGTTCTGTCTGGCCTACGATGGTGCTTTCCAGCACCGCCTTCAGGCGCATCAGGCCATCTTGCGCGGCCTGGAAATTGGACTCGGTAAGTTCAGGGTATGCTTTCATTTAATTGACTCAACTGTTCGAAATAGCGGATCACCAACGCTCGCTGCTCGGGTGATATTCTGCGGAACGCCACCTGTGAGCCAATGCTGCCAACAGCCGGCTGCTTCTGGGTGAATGCTTGATCAGACATTACCCCCTGTTCCTCTCGGCTCAGGTGGCTGCCTTTCCGTGGATTGAACGCCCGGGTCTCAGACTGCTCGTGGATCTCTATCTCAAATCCGTGTTGTTGCCGGAATGGCGCCGCCTGCACCTGTTCCGCAAAAGGTGTGGGTGGACTATCGATGCCGTTGGTTCTCCCTGTGTGATGTCGTTCAGCCATGCTTGACTGTTCCTGCACGCTGGTGTTGGGTTCGTCTGAGTCTGTTTGCTGATGCGCCCCTTCGAGCTTGGCAATGGATTCTGTTTTCTTTTGTTGCGGCTCCTGCCTGCCTGCTGCGATTGAGTCTGACATCTGTGGCTCGTGCTGCAGTTCATCCGGTCTGTGATCCTGAGAGTTGTGCATGGGCGCCGCACTCATCTCGTTCTGTTCCTGAAGCAATATTTCATTGATTAGTGCGACAGGATCCGGGATGTCGGTAGATTGAGGTTGCCTGGCTTCCATGGGAACAGGCTCATGCATGAGTAATGTGGGTTTGCCCGGCAGGATAAGTAGAAAGCCACCGATTGCCGTGAGGCCAAAGGCAATGAGTAATGGTGTGCCTGGCCTTGGGTAGGTCTGGCGATCCAACTGATGGCACCATTGGGGGAGCTGCTTCTCTGCTCGGCCCAAAATCAGTGGGCGTACTCTGGAATGAGTGTGCGAGGAGATGGTCATCTCCCAGGTGGCGATAAAAAGTGAATGTGCCTTGAGTTGACGATCCACCTGAGTCACCGCTTCTGTCAGAGAGGGCCTTTTTTTCAATCCCAGCAGTGCATACAGAACCGGGGGGATGCAGGTCAGAAACACCGCGGGGTAAAGGTCTATCTTCACGAATCCTTGATGGATGATCCCCGCGATGAGTAACGCCATGGCCATCCAGCCAAGCGGCAGATAGGCATGCTCCAGCAGATAAATGAGCCAGATTTTTCGCCGCTGTTTTCTGGCGAGTCGTTGTATCACTGGGGCAACCTGATGAATCACAGGCCACTCCAGTTCAGCCAGAGATGGCGGTAATTCCAGAGTAGCATGAGCAGGCCTATTTGAAATGCACCAATCATGGGTTCACGTACTTGCGGACTCGACAGGCTGGCCAACAAAATTCGGCGAATACCGAAGGCCAGAAGACCAGTCAAGGCAACCAGTGCCACCAGATAGATGAGATTTCTGAATTCCAGGCTTCCGGTAAGCCAGCTCAGGGTCAGCAGAGGGAGTGGAAACAGGAGCATCAGCAGAAACGCGTTGATCTCACCAGCCAGTGAGTTTTCACCGGCCTTGAAAAACAGCAGTGACATTCCGATGCTCTGTGCGCAGATGGTTATCAGGACCGACTGACGAAAATGTGACTGCACCTGGAGTGTCGCCCAACCATTAAGCTCCAGCTGAGCGCTCAGCCAGAATACCAGAGGCAGCAGATAGGCCAGGCTGTGGAATGTGGCGAACCGGCAGGGATTCATTAACCGCTCTCCGAAACCGGGTGGATGATCAGCCATCCGGTAGTCTGTGTGGCGGAAGGGGCAATCAATCTATTGTCCATTGACAAGGGATAGAGCAGCGCCGCTTCGCCGTATGATAGACGTCGACTGAGCAGTTGTACCGCCGGATTATGGGATGTGGCTACGGGGGTTTCAGGGAGCCAAACCTGCTCAGGTGTCAGTGCAGGCACCTGATAACTGCGATTTCGCCAAACCAAGCGTCCCGGTGGACTCGGAATATGACTCTGATTGCTGACTCTGGGGTGATCATCGACCATGCTCAGGTTCAGGGCGAGCGATTGAGGGTTGTGGAGCAGGCCCTCGAGCTGGAAAACCGCCGGGGAAAAAAGTGCGGTATCACTAGGGATCAGACGGTCGCCATTATTTTCGTCAAGGCTGATAGGCCGGGTCGGTGTCGAATCATCGCCTTCTCTCCTCAGTCTCGAGTCTTTGCTACAGATTGTTTTCTGCAAACCTCGGCGATCACCACCGATGCTCAATATGGCTGAATACCGGGCATGGGAATCTCCACCCTCTGTTTCTGCCCAAATGATGAGATGCTGTTTGCCCTCGCCATACCAGGCGATGAGTCCTGCGCCGGAGGTGAGTATGGGGAAAAGCAATAGCAAGGCGGGCCGGTTCGTCAAACTGGTGAGCAGCGCCATTAACAGCAGATAAACCGACAGATAGATGACGATCGGTAGATGTCCCCCGGCCAGGTCGAGTTTATTCAATTCTGTGATGCCGGGAAGTTTTGCGGGGAGTAGTGCGACCAGTTGCCGTAACAGCGGAGGCACATCGCTGAGTCTGCTGAAGCCTTTGACGAAACGACCCCCACAGCCCGCTTTTGCCGCAAGTCGCGCCAGTATCGCAGGGGATGCATTGTCCAACAGCAGGATTCCACAGGCGGCAAGATAACCGCCGAGGGCCTTTGATTGTTGTTCATCAAGTGCGGTAAGGGCCTGCAGGTCGGTGACAATCGATTGTACCGCCCCGTATCCCTGCAACGTATGGGGGAAACCGGTGGCTGAGATCAGGAGTATGGTGGATTCATCGGCCTCCTTATCCACGCTTTGCTGCCACTCATTATTCTCAGGCTCAATGGATACCAGGGTGATGGGAGCGTCGATAGAGGAGAAGAGGATGGATTGACTGACGGCTTCACCCTGTTCAGTGGTGAGGGTCACAGTCAGCGCGCCGTTGTTT
>CBDVCD010000280.1:0-4738 GCA_965372385.1 uncultured Gammaproteobacteria bacterium
GGGATGAGGAACTGGGCCTGCCGCGAGGTCTCGAACAGCAGGGGTGTGAGTCCCGCAATCGTCGTCAGCGAAGTCAGCAGTACCGCCCGCAAGCGTTGGCAGGCGGCCTCCACCAGTGCCTCGTGCACAGCCATGCCGCCAGCGCGGATGTGTTTGTAGAAGGTGACCAGGATGATCGAGTCGTTGACCACGATGCCGGACAGGCCGAAAAACCCAAACACCGAAAGCAGGGTCATATTCATGCCCATCAACCAGTGCCCGAGGATGGCGCCGGTGAGTCCCAGGGGAATCACTGCCATGACGATCAGCGGCCAGCCATAGGAGGAGAAGACCCAGGCCAGCACCAGATAGATCAATATCAATGCCAGACCGACGCCAATGCGCAGATCGCTCAGGGTATCGCGCTGGCTGGCAGCGCTGCCCTCGAAGGAGAAGCTGATAGCGTGGCGGCTGACCAGCTCGGGCAGCGTGGATTGAGCCAGGCCAGTGATGATCTCCTGGGTGTTGCCAAAGGCTGGGTCCACATCCCCGGTGACGGAGACCGACAGCTGGCCGTCGGCGTGACGCAGGATCTCGAAACCCAGGTTGGAGCGCCAGCTCGCGACGCTGCCGAGGGGTGCGAACTCACCGTTGGGCAGGCGGATCGGCAACTGATCGAGACTGGTCAAGCTACGCTGTTCCTCGTCAGGCAGCTGGATACGCACCTCGACCTCGTCGGCACCATCCTGGAAACGCTGCAGGCGAATGCCATCGTAGGCGGCGCGCAGCTGGCGGCCCAGATCCATGATGGTCAGCCCCAGGGCCTCACCCTCCGCAGTCAGGGAGTAGATCAGCTGCTCCCGGCCGTAGGGCAGATCATCGTCGATGGCACTGACACCGGGGATGTCCTTGATCGCCTCGTGCAGTTCCAGAGCGGCGGACTTGAGGACATGGGGATCGTCTCCCTTGAGGCGGATGTCCAGATCCTTGCTGGGGGGTCCGGCACGGCGCGCGGTGATGGTGAAGCTCTCGATACCGGCCGGAACCCGCACCCGTTTGCGCCAGTCTCGAATGAAGTCGTTATTCTGCACGCTACGGCTGTCGGGGGCGGTCAATTCCACATAGATCGAACCAACCCGCTCGCCGGTGATCGCCCGGCCCCGACCAGTCGATGAGGCGTGGCTGACATAGCTGGTTTCCACCACCGTCTCGTCATAGGCCGCCTTGTTCTGTTCCAGGGTCTGCTCCAGGTGCCGCAGGAATCGGTCGACAGTCTCCTCCGCGGTACCGGCGACGAAGCGCACATTGGCGTAGACAGTGGTCGATTCGGGGGATGGGAAGAACTGCCAGCCCACACGCCCACCGGCGAGCAGGCCAAAGGCGAACAACAGACAGCTGATGCCGAAGGCGATGGTGCTCCAGCGAAACTCGATCGCGGTCTCCACCAGGCGGCGGAAGGCGCCATCCCGGAAACGGGCAAAGCCCTGGTCGAGACGTTCGCGGATGCGCGAGTGTTGTCCCTGGCGGCTGTGTCCAAAGGCATGCCGCAGGTGTCCCGGCAGGATCAGAAAACTCTCGATCAATGAGGCGAGGATGACGCTGACGATAACCAAGGGAATGGCAAACATGATGTTGCCCATATGCCCGCCGATCAGCATCAGCGGCAGGAAGGCGGCAATGGTGGTGAGCGAGGAGGCCATTACCGGGGCCAACATACGCCTGGCACCACCTTCGGAAGCCTTGAGCGGATCCTCACCCATGTCGAAGTGGGCCTGGGCGTCCTCCCCGACCACAATCGCATCGTCCACGATAATGCCCAGGGCCATGATCAGGGCGAACAGACTGACCATATTGATACTGCCGCCCATGGCGTAGAGCACCGCCAGGGTGGCCATGAAAGAGACCGGGATGCCGACGGCAACCCAGAAGGCGACCCGGGCCGAGAGGAATAGATAGAGGATCCCCAACACCAGCAGCAGACCACCGGCCCCGTTGGTTACCAGCAACATGATCCGTTGTTTGATCAGCTCCCAGCGTTCGTTGAAGACCGTGACCTGGATGCTCTCCGGCAGGGTCGGGATTGTCTCGTCCAGCCACTGTTGCAGGATCTCGGCCGACTTGAGGGAATCGCCACTCTCGGCCCGCTGCAGCAACATCACCACCGCCTTTTTGCCGTCGCTGGTGATGGTCGAACTGCCCTGTTTGGGTTTACGCGCAACTTCGGCAATGGCTCCCAGGTCGATCAGCTGGCCCTCATTACTCACGATCGGCAGATCGCCGAACTGGATCGGCTCACGCCGCTGATTGAGACTGCGCAGTTCGCGGGTTCCGTCGTTTTCGCCGATCAGTCCGGCCGGCAGGTCCTGGCTCAACTCGTCGATGCGCTCGCCGATCTGGGACAGGCTCAAGCCAAGCTGGCGCAACTGCTCGGAGGCTATCCTGATCTCGATCGACTCTTCCGGAAGCCCTTCGAAGCTGATCTTATCTATGCCCCTTGCCAGCAGTTCCTGCTCGAACTGACGCGCCAGATGACGCAATTCGCCCAGGTCATCCGGGCCACTCACCAGCAGCCGTGCGACCGACTCGTAACGCACCCTTTGGGAGACCTTCGGTTCCTCCGCGTCCTGTGGCAGGCTGACGAAGTCGTCGACCTGTTTCTTTACCTGATCCAGCGCCAGGATGATATTGGTGCCTTCGTCGAACTCCAGGGAGATGCCGGAGACACCGGGAGCTGAGGAGGAGGTCATCTCCTTGAGGTTATCGACGTTGCGCAGCCGCTGTTCCAGGGGGATGGTGATACCGGTCTGTATATCCTCGGCACTGGCGCCGCTCCAGATGGTGTTGACCGTGATGGTTTCCAGTTCGAAGTTGGGAAAAAACTGCACATTGAGCCTATGCAACGCCAGGGCGCCGACCAGCAGCATGATCACCATCAGCAGGTTGGCCGCCACCCGATGGTTGGCGAAGATGCCGAGCAGATCGGTCCGGTGTCTGCCTGCCTGTTCGAACGTGTCGTTCATCCTAGGATCAACCCTTCGCCACCTTGACCTTGAGGCCGGTGACTGCATTCGGCAGGTGGCTGCGAATGATTTTGTCACCGGGCTTGAGCTCAGGACTGCGGATCAGCAATGCAGGCGGCGCATCGGCCGGCAGGTGTTGTCCGACCGATTCCACCTCGATGCCATGCATGCGCCCTTGCCGCAGCAGGTAGATGCGGTTGTTGCCGTAGATCGACTGGAAGGGTATCGGCACCAGGTCCGGCTGAGCCGGACGCCGCAGGTTCAGCTTCAGCAGGTTGCCCAGGCGCAGCCGGTCTGCGCCGGCAGAGATGCTGAAGAAGCCGTCGATGCCGCTGGGATCGGCCTCCCCGGCGAGTCTGTCCAGGACCATTTCGATGGCATGACCGGCCAGCTCGGCATGGGCTGTGAGTTGTTGGCCGGCGCTCAGGGCGCCCTGGATCTCGGCCTGATAGCGGACCGGGATGCGTGCGCGCACCTCCAGCTTGTCTGTGGAGTAGAGTGTCACCAGCACCTTGCCGATCTGCACCCGGTCACCGATCGCCACGGGTACCGCGGCGACCACCCCGTCGAACGGCGCTATGACCTGGCTGCGCTCCAGCGCCAGTTGTGCCTCTGCAAGTCTTGCCTGGTTGCGCTGCAAACGGGCTTGCAGCTGCTTGCGGTTGGCTGCATGGCGTTCCACCTCCGACTGGCGGGAGATCAGCGCCAGTTCCTGACGCACCAGGGCATGGCGGGCGTCATCGAGCGCCGATTCGGAGCTGAGCTTCCGCTGGCGCAGACGCTCCTCCCGGGCGACTTCGGCCTGGGCCAGTTTGAGCAATCGCTGTTCTTTCTGCAGGGATTCCAGATTGGCGCGATGGCGCAGCTCCAGGTCGGCGAGCTGTGCCTCCAGGTCCATGACATCCGCCTCTGCCTGGGCCACTGCCAGCGAGAAGTCGCGTGGATCGAGTGCCAGCAGTGGCTGATCCTGGGTGACCCTATCACCTCTACGCACCCGGATCTCCATCACCAGTCCGGCACCCGGTGCGGCTGCCTGCATTAAGGCGGGGGTCTCGATTTCACCGTACAGGGTGAGGTTGGGGGCGAGCACCTGGGGTGTCGCCTCGAACACATCGACCTGCCAAACTTTCTCCTTGACTTGGGGTTGCGGCGGTTCGGGTCGACTCGCCATCAGATAGGAGAAGCCAGCAATACCCACGGCAAGCAGCAGCAGAGGCAGACCAAGCCTGAGGAGGGATCGTTGGATCTTCATCCTAGAATCTGCAGTTGGACGGGGTAGAGGTCGCTCCCGGCTTCCTGCCTCCTACAACACTACTCCGTCCATGGAGGGCGTGTGCGTTTTTGGGGGTGCAGGTCGAGGCGCAACGACGCGGAATAGTTATTCTATTCCAAGGAGTTGCAACGAAGACATGTGCCGCCAAAAACGTGCAATCTACCTCGTAGCGTGGTTCACCCAGCAGTGAGTCGGCCTATCGAACAAAATACACATGAATTCAACTCGTTAAAAGTAGAATGGAGCGGTCAACTGCAGAATCTAGGTTCATGCTAATGGTAAAATTCTCCGGCTATTCAGGGTGCTGCTATGTCGTATCATAGAAGAGGATGGTGAGTGGAACAGCACCGAACCTTGCGAAGCTGAGGCAGATTGGCTGATGAGCCCCATCCAGTTTGTATCCTAATTTTTTAACATCAGACCTCCCCAAACATCCTCCCATCCTCTGCCTTAAGCGCCTGCTTTC
>CBDVCD010000281.1:0-4710 GCA_965372385.1 uncultured Gammaproteobacteria bacterium
CGCCCCCACCCTAGCCCTCCCCCGCAGGGGGAGGGAATGACCTTGTTTCTGGACGGACACTATCTATTTCCATTTAACTGGCTTGCATCCAGCGACACAAGCCCACACTATCACTTCAATGAAACTACCGAATCTCATACAAATGGCCCGGACCCTGATTGCCAGCCCATCGGTGAGCAGTGTCAATCCCGCCTGGGACATGAGCAACCGCCATGTCATCGAACGGCTGGAAGGTTGGCTGAGTGGTTTGGGTTTTAAGACCGAGATTCTGCCCATCCCCGGCTATCCGGGTAAGTTCAACCTGCTTGCCTCCGCCGGTTCCGGTCCTGATGGCCTGGTACTCTCCGGGCACACCGACACCGTTCCCTTTGATGAGGCCAAATGGCACAGCGATCCATTGCAGCTGATCGAGCGCGACAATCGCCTGTATGGCATGGGCAGCGCCGACATGAAGGGGTTCTTTGCGGTAGTGATCGAGGCCCTTCGTGAGTTGCCCCTCGACCAGCTGAAGCAACCCCTGATCCTGCTTGCCACAGCGGATGAGGAGAGCAGTATGTGTGGCGCCAGGGCGCTGGCCGGGCTGCCGCAAAGGCTGGGTCGCCATGCATTGATCGGTGAACCGACCGGGCTGAGACCGGTCCGCATGCATAAGGGTATTTCCATGGAGTCAATCAGACTGACAGGCAAGGCCGGCCACTCCAGCAACCCGAAACTCGGCGTCAATGCACTCGAAGGCATGCACCAGGTGATCGGCGAGGTGCTGCGCTGGCGTGATGATCTGCAGCGGCGTTACCGCAACCCGGCATTCGAGGTGGAGGTGCCCACCCTCAACCTGGGTCATATCCATGGCGGAGACAATCCAAACCGGATCTGTGGTCAGTGTGAACTGCAGTTCGATTTGCGCCCCCTGCCCGGAATGTTACTCGCCGATCTGCGCAGGGAGCTCAACGTTCGTCTGGAAAAACTCCTTACTGGCAGCGGCCTGAGCTGGGAACTCAGCCCCGTGTTCGAAGGTATCCCGGCCATGGAGACACCGAGTGACGCAGCCGTGGTACAAGCCGTGGAGTCACTGACCGGCCATCAGGCCGGCGCGGTGGCCTTTGGCACCGAGGGACCCTACCTCAATGCGCTGGGGATGGAAACCGTCATCTGCGGCCCAGGCTTCATCGACCAGGCCCATCAGCCTGACGAGTATCTACCCCTCGAACATATCCAGCCGGCGGTCAAATTGATACAGTCACTGGTAAGGAAATTCTGTCTGGATACAGTCGGCTAATGTCGAAAACCAAAGAACAAAAAACCGACGCCTTCGTGGCCTGGTTTCGTGGGTCGTCCCCCTATATCCACGCCCACCGGGGCAGGACCTTTGTCATCTGCCTGGGCGGCGAAGCGGTGGCGGACGCCGGTTTCCCCAACCTGATCCATGATCTCTCGCTGCTGCACGGCATAGGCATCCGTCTGGTGCTGGTGCATGGAGCCCGCCCGCAGATCGAGGAGCGACTCAAGGCCCGTGGTGCGCGGATGCAGTACCTCAACGGCCTGCGGGTCACCGACGATGCCGCCCTCACATGCGTCAAGGAGGCCGCCGGGACCGCACGGGTGGAGATAGAGGCATTGCTCTCCATGGGACTGGCCAACTCTCCCATGGCCGGTGCGCGCATCCGCGCCGCCTCTGGCAATTTCGTCACCGCCAAACCCATCGGGGTACGCGATGGGGTCGACTACCGCCATACCGGCGAGGTGCGCCGGGTCGATGCGGAGGGGATCAGGCAACGGCTCGATAGTGGTGCAATCGCCATTATCCCGCCCATCGGCTACTCCCCCACCGGGGAGGTCTTCAACCTGAGCGCCGCCGACGTGGCGGCTTCCGTGGCGATCTCCCTGGGGGCAGACAAGTTGATCAGCCTGGTGGAGGGCAAGGGATTGATCGACTCCCGAGGCCAACTCATTACCAACATCCTACCCAGGGAGGTCGATGCGCTGCTCGCCCGCCGTAAAAAGCTGCCGGAAGACCTGAGCCAGCACCTGCGGGCAGCGGTCAGCGCCTGCCGTAGCGGGGTAAAACGCACCCATCTGCTCAACCGCCAGATGGACGGTGTGCTGCTGAGGGAGCTCTTCACCCGCGACGGGGTGGGCACCCTGATCACCGCCGAGCCCTACGAGGAGACCCGTACCGCCCGCATAGATGACGTGGGCGGTCTGCTGGAACTGATCAAACCGCTGGAGGAACAGGGCATCCTGGTGCGCCGCTCGCGGGAACGCCTGGAGACTGAGATCGAACACTTCACCCTGGTCGAGCGGGACGGCATGGCGATCGCCTGTGCCGCGCTCTACCCCTACCCCAAGGAGTCGATGGCGGAGCTGGCTTGTGTGGCGGTGCATCCGGACTATCGGGATGGTGGACGTGGCGACCGGCTATTGGCGCATATGGAGACACTGGCCCTGCAACGGGGCCTGCGGGGGCTGTTTCTCCTCACCACCCAGACGGCGCACTGGTTCAGAGAGCGGGGATTCGTGCCGACCGACCCGCAGGCCCTGCCCATGAAACGTCGTCAGCTCTACAACTACCGGCGTAATGCCAAGGTCTTTCTGAAGCGGCTGAATACTGAGTAGATCTCTCCGTATGGATTAGAGGAGGATCTCTTCTCCAATCCCTCGTTCACATGAACTCGCTTCTTCCTGATAGACTCGGGCGATGTCCGCCACATTTTCCCGCAAGCTATCCATTGCTCCGATGCTGGATTGGACCGACCGCTATTTCCGCTATTTTTCACGTCTGATCTCCAGACATGTCTTGCTTTACACGGAGATGATCACCACCGGCGCCTTGTTGCATGGTGATGCTGAATGCTTCCTGGCATACGATCAGAGCGAACATCCGCTGGCGATTCAGTTGGGCGGCAGCGAGCCCAAGGAGCTGGCCAGTTGTGCACGGCTGGCTGAAGCGGCGGGTTATGACGAGGTGAATCTGAATGTGGGCTGCCCTTCAGACCGGGTACAGAACGGCCGCTTCGGCGCCTGTCTGATGGCGGAACCTCTGCTGGTGGCGGATTGCGTCAGGGCCATGAAGGAGACGGTTACCATCCCGGTCACGGTCAAGTCCCGTATCGGTATCGATGACAATGACAGCTATGAGGCGCTCTGTCACTTCATCGCGGCACAAACCGAGGCCGGCTGTGACCACTTCATTATTCACGCCCGCAAGGCCTGGCTGCAGGGACTCAGCCCGAAGCAGAACCGGGAGGTGCCTCCTCTGCGTTATGATGTGGTAACGCAGTTGAAGCAGGATTTTCCAGAGCAGGGCTTCACCATTAACGGCGGCATCAAGACCCTGTCCCAGGCTCAGGAGCTTCTCACGGGACTGGACGGGGTGATGATCGGCCGCGAGGCCTACCACAACCCCTGGATACTGGCTGAGGCAGACCGGTTGATCTTCAATGATCCATTTCCCATACCCACCCGGCATCAGGTGCTCGAACGGTTAATGCCTTTCATTGAGAAAGAGCTGCAGGGTGGTATCGCCCTCAACCACATCACCCGCCACATTCTCGGGCTATTTCACGGTTGTGCAGGCGCCAGACAGTGGCGGCGGTTGATCAGCGAAGAGGCACACAAACCAGGGGCCGGCCCCGAACTCATCCAACGGGCCGCCGGCCATGTCAGTTCTTCCCAGTTGCCGTTTCAATCATAAAGTTGCCGATTGGCAACTAAGTGATTGATTCATACTGGTCAATTCAAATGGTTTTTGTTGACTCAGAGCCGCCATCAACCCATGGGTGCATGAGGGTCCGACACAGCTACACGCTGCTTCACGAAGCAATCGAGGTAGGGTGGAACAAGCGCAGCGGTTCCACCAATTCACTCGAAATCCATCCCGTACAGATTCGGCGGCTCCAGTTCTCCCCAACCAGGGAGATACCAACCTCTTCTTGACGCCCTCTCGAAAGAGCTCCAGCACCAATCGCCTGGATGTCTCACATATCCATGCTTCACCGGATTGTAGTGGATATAATCGACATGTTTCCGCCAATCATCCTCATCACGGATCACATGCTCCCAAAAGCGCCGTTGCCAAATCAGTTTCTCGCCCAGATGGTTCTTGGTTCCGGGAATACCCGATGCTAGATAGTGCTTGATCAACCGCCAACGCAGAGAAAAATCGGAGTCGTTTTCGGGTAGCTGCCAGATCGTATGCAGATGATCGGGTAAAATCACGATCGCATCGATTTTGAATGGATGCTTTTTCATCGTGCGACGGAAGCCTTCACGCAATCGGTCAACGTTTTCAGCCTCGTCGAATAAACGTTGCCTGGCATGCGTCACGACAGTGAAGAAAAAACATCCACCGGATACAAAGGCTCGCCGATAGTCGCTCATTGAGATAATTGGTGGAACCGCTGCGCTTGTTCCACCCTACGCTGCTAAATTTCGAGAATGACAGCAATAGGCGCAAAACAGAAGCTACAAAATCTTGGAATTTGCATAGGGGAGAGCAAGACTTCCCCCCCTTCGTTCATAAACATAATACCGCATTTTCCGCAGTGGCCTGAATAGCCATGATAGCTGCCGGTAGAGGGTGGACAGATCCGGGTGACTTGGGGATTCAATGATGGAATAGAGAATCGGCGAAGACATAGCTAAAACACCTGCCACAGGGTGGCAATGCCAAACAGGATGACGGTCAGACCGGCAAAACGCCGTACCCGGATA
>CBDVCD010000282.1:0-4696 GCA_965372385.1 uncultured Gammaproteobacteria bacterium
GGGACAGGCGTCGGCGTCGACCCATATCTGCATGAGGTTGGCTCTATTCAGATTGGCTGATTCTCAGCGTTATCTGTTCTGGTGGAAGACAGACTTCATTGTTGCAGGCCTGCAGCGTCAGCTCAACGGGCAGAGGTGAGTAATCCGCTTTTTTACCTTTCTTTTCCACCATTGCCTGCAGTTGAATCTTGTTTTCGTAGACGGCCAACGGCTCGCTTTGAAAGGCCAGCTTCTGTATAGAGTCTTGGGGGTAGGTTACCGGGGCAAGTTGCCAGCCACTGGCCTGATCCGAGAGTTTAAGCCGCGTGGGAATCAGCTCCTTACTCTTGGGCTGGTGGGAGTTGATGTGCCAGCCTTGCGGGACGTCGATTGCTACACTGAGTAGCAGTTTCCCATCGCTCAATGATTGGATGGCGCCTTCCAGGCGAATGCCTCCCTGGGCGGCGAATCCCCGCGCGCTCAGCTCCCCCTCGCGGAAATCTTCAATGCCGGTCAGCATGTAGGCATAGCTACTGGGCCGGTGCTCGATAGTACTTGCGAAGTCGGCGATCAGACCATTCGCCTGGTTGCGGTAGTCGAGGTTGCCGGTGCGATGCCACAACATTTGCAGCACCCGTAAGGCTACCGAACTGCCGGAAGGGATGGCGTTATCAGAGCCGTCATCCTGCGGCCGGCTCATGGCGGTGATGACCGTGTCGGCCTCGTTCATGAAGAAGCCGCCGTTTTTATCCAGGAAGCGTTCGAGCATGGCCCCCGTCAGTTCCCGGGCCCGTGCCAGCCACTTGTGCTCGCCGGTCAGGTCGTAGAGATGCAGCAGCCCCTCGGCAAGATAGGCGTAGTCCTCCTGGGTGGCGGCGATGGAGGACTGGCCATCCAGATGCACCCGCCAGAGTCGGCCAGCCGACTGGCGGTTGTGTTGCCAGAGAAATTCTCCCGCCCGTTCAGCCGCCTGCCGATAGGTATCGGATGGCAGCAGATCGGCGGCCTGGGCAAAGGCGCTGAGCATCATGCCGTTCCAGGCGGTGACGATCTTGTCGTCCCGCAGTGGATGTTCGCGGGCCTCACGCTTTTCGCGCAGTATTTTATTGATCCGGTCGACCTGCTTGCGCAGGGCGACCAACGCCTGCTTCTCCTGCGCCGCATAGTCCTCCAGGTTCTGCTGCAGATGCAGGATGTTATGGCCCTCGAAGTTGCCGCGTTGGGTGACACCATAGAGCTTGATCGCCAGTTCCGCATCCTCTTTCGGCAATGCCGCATTGATCTGTTCAGGTGTCCAGACGAAGAAGGCCCCCTCCTTACCCTCGCTGTCCGCATCGGTAGCGGAGTAGAACCCTCCGCCCGCTGTGGTCATCTCCCGCATCACATAGTCCAGGGTCTGAGTCACTACCCGACGATATTTCTCCTGGCCGGTGAGGCGCCAGGCCAGCAGGTAGATGCGGGCCAGGTGGGCTTGATTGTAGAGCATCTTCTCGAAATGGGGCACCAGCCACTCGTTGTCGGTGGAGTAGCGGTGGAAACCGCCGGCCACCTGGTCGTAGATCCCGCCCCGGGCCATGGCGTCCAGGGTGACCTCGAGGGCGTGTAACACCTCGCTGTCGTTGCGCCGTTCGGCCTGGTTCAACAGCAGATAGAGCAGGGGTTCATGAGGGAATTTGGGGGCCAGGCTGAAACCGCCCAGCAGTTCGTCGAAGTTGCGTAGTGCCAGCTGGCTGGCCTTGGGCACGATATTTGGGTCCAGGGCCTTGGCCCGGCCCTGGCGGTGATTGCTATCTTCCACTGCTTCGGCGACCCGCGTGGCCTGCTCCAGTACGTCTGCCTTGCGTTCCTTCCAGAGCTGCTGGACTTGCGTGAGCATCGAGGCAAACTGCTGGGGTGGATAGTAGGTGCCGCCGATGAAGGGTTTGCCCTCCGGGGTAAGGAAGCTGGACATGGGCCAGCCGCCGTGGCCTTTCATCAGCATTACCGCGGTCATGTAGACCTCATCCACATCCGGGTGACTCTCCCGGTCCACCTTGATGGGGATGAAATGTTCGTTGAGGAACTTGGCGATCGCCGGGTTTTCGAAACTCTCCCGCTCCATCACATGGCACCAGTGGCAGGTGGAGTAGCCGATGGAGAGGAATACTGGCTTGTTCTCCTGTTTGGCCCGTGCGAAGGCCTCTTCTCCCCAGGCATACCAGTCCACCGGATTGTGGGCATGCTGCAGCAGGTAGGGGGAGTCCTCCAGGATCAGACGATTGATATATTCCGGGGAGCCATCCGGTCTGAGGTGCTCGGTACGGGGTTTGTAGTCGGGGCCTTTGGCCTGATAGGCGGCAGCCAGTTTTTGCGCTATTTCCATGGGACGTTCCAGGGTATAGGTGGCAGCGCCCGTATGGGCACTGAAGTGAAGGGCGCCGGCTAGCAGCGTGGCGAGGAGAATGCGTTTTGTTAGATCGCTCATAAAACTATTCTGACAGTGTATGATGTGGGGAAAAACTGCCTGACTATCTGGAAATAGCACGGTCCATGGCAGAATAGCCCTATATCATACCGTAGGAACAGGTGCTCCGAATCCCGGGTTCCGCTGCGCTCCACCCAGGCTACTCTTCGTGCCCGACGCTATCCGGTAAATCAATGCCAGTACCGTAGGGGAACAGGTGCTCCGAACCCCCGGGTTCCGCTACGCTGCACCCAGGCTACATCATGACGCTTATGGATCTACAGGATTTAGAGGCATCACTGTCCCGCGCCGACCCAGCAGATGATTTGCCCCCACACAGCCTCCCCATATGTCAAGTATTGCTGTCTGCTGAGCTTTGTAACTAATCACCAAACTTTTTTAATGGTTTTTAAGACGAAACCGAAGAGGTAACCGACCAACGATTGCGAAGGCTTTGTGACGAAAGATGACACAACAGGTCAGACCGGCGTATCGAGAACCTGCTACATCCGGCGGCAAAAGATTTATGCCGATAGCCCGATTAGGACGATGCGCGCGAACTTCATCGAGGCCAGAAGAGCTTACGCTCTTCGTCAATAGGCCGGATATACGGAAGCAATCCTGTTCCTTGTCACCCGAAGCACGAGCCTTGCAAACCGGGAGGAGACCATATACGGGTGCAACCCGGGGAATAGGGCATAGGTCTCCCTGATTGCGTTGTCCTCAACCAAGGCCACGGATCGTTGGTTTTACCTATAGTGCGAGGCCGGTGTGCGGATTCCCCGGGTTTCGCTGCGCTGCACCCAGGCTACCTTTTTCAAGCACTGTATCCGTTCATGGTTCAATCGGTCAGATTGACCAATCACTTTGTGAATGCGTCCTTACGCACTCGGCGGCTGGCCCATCTTTGTCAGTTCCAGACTGGATTTCCCGTAAAGTGAGCTGATTTTTCAATTTTCAGAATTATTTATTCCAATGTAATCAATGGGGTATGTTTTCGCTGCTCCTGAAATCAGAAAAGTAGTGCCATAAAATACCTTCCCAAAGTTGACGGTAGCCATTTCCCCGGCTAGCGTATCGGCATGTTTATCCGACGCGCCAAAACACGCACCACCGACAGTGGCGAGCATTATTACAGCTACCGTTTGGTCGATACGTATCGTGTTGCCAACCATGTACGCCAGCGAACTGACAGGACAATTGTAGACTGTAATGGGTAATGCTAGTATTACTTAGCGGTGGAGGCGTTACCATGCAAACAGCAACAAGCAAACTGACGAAAAAGTACCAGGCGACAATACCCGAACCGGTGCGGCGCTTGCTCCATCTGGAAGCAGGTGATGCGATTGCATTCGACATTGAAAAAGATGCTGTTCATGTCCGTAAGGCTCGGCCTGTGGATATAGCGTTTGCACAAAGTCTGGAAGCCACATTGAATGAGTGGATATCCGAAGCCGATGAGGAAGCCTATCGTGACCTTTGAGGCTTTTGATCTAGTGGTAGTACCGTTTCCATTTACAGATAGGTCAACAACGAAGCGACGGCCAGCTTTGGTATTGTCCGATGCAAAGGCCTTCAATCAGCAAGTAGGTCAGTCGGTACTGGCGATGGTTACCAGCGCCAGGAATTCTGATTGGCCGCTGGATATAGCGATTGAGGACCTGGATTCAGCTGGCTTACCTTCTGCCTCGGTGGTGCGGATGAAACTGTTTACGCTGGATGACCAATTGGTGATCAGAAAGGCGGGGGCTCTGGCAGACAGTGACCGAAAGGCCGTGGTAGCCTCGCTTCGCCTGCTGCTAAAACTGAAGACCTAACGACAGGTAGTAGTGAGTCTCGTAGCACGGGTGCAACCCGGGGAATAGGGCATAGGTCTCCCTGATTGCGTTGTCCTCGACCAAGGTCACGGATCGTTGGTTTTACCTATAGTGCGAGGCCGGTGTACGGATTCCCCGGGTTTCGCTGCGCTGCACCCAGGCTACCTTATTCAAGCACTGTATACGTTCATGGTTCAATCGGTCAGATTGACCGGTCACTTTGTGAATGCGTCCTTACGCACTCGGCGGCTGGCGTCCCTGCCGCCGGAGGTTTCGCTTACCTGCTTCCATGCTCAGCGCAAGATATGGGTTGACCTAGAGAGCTGACCAGCTCAACGAGTGCCTTATGCACTTTGGACGCTATGGCTGGAGCACGGTGATTCGTGTGCCATCGCTGTCGCCATAGGGGTCGTGGTTGCCCATCGCTTGATAGATTAATGTGCCATCAGCCACGTCT
>CBDVCD010000283.1:0-4683 GCA_965372385.1 uncultured Gammaproteobacteria bacterium
AGAAAACGTGAGTTATTGGCCACCAGATTGAGTCGATCATACTGGTGGCGATAACCCCATCCGATCCATTGATCCCGTGCAGAACATTTGAGGGCGGGCGCTGAAAAGCTTAACAGTGCGAGCCACTGGTTTTCTACTGTAGCGATATACCAGAGGGTATGGCCAATCTTGGGCAGCGCGCCAAGATAGTGATGTGTCTGCATGAGGTGCTGAAAAATGCGCTCTTGGGAGGGTGAACAGGCGCTACTTTGAGTGATGAATGCCGCAATCTGCCTCTCGTTCGTTTATTTGAAAGACTACTTTTTACCTCAGATGGCGGAGTTTGTTCAGAATTTAGGGGTATCTTAATGTTTTTATTCGAAATGGGAGCTCAGCGTGAACCCGTCGTGTCGAGCAGAATTAAACATCTCATCCCAGGCAGATTTTGTAGTATAGTTTGCCGTCCACCCCGGGTGGTTGTTATATTTTTTACTCATTCGAACTTACGGAATTCCAAGAAAATAAGGTCATGGCCGAATTATCCTCTGAAGAACTCGAGGTAGCGGAACTGATTGTCGAAACATTGAATCTCGATGATCTCGTACCGGGAGAGATTGACCCCCAGACCCCTCTTTTCCGGGATGGAATCGGATTGGATTCCATCGATGCCCTTGAGCTCTCCCTCGGCATCAAGCAGAAATATGGCATTCAATTGAAAGCAGACGATGAAAATATTGCCAATATCTTTTCCTCCATAGCGACGCTCACCCAATACATCCAAGCGCACAAATGAACGTGGAGATCCTGGAGGACCTATCAGTCCCCGTTGATCACCCCTGCCTGGAGGGACATTTCCCAGGAAACCCAGTAGTTCCGGGAACCGTCATTCTGGAGAAAGTTATAAAGACCCTCGTCGAGAGGTGGCCCGCTGTGAGTGTCCACGAAATTGTCAGTGCAAAATTTCCTTCACCATTGAAACCTGGAGAGCCTTTTCTCCTGCGGATCTCCCAACAAACGGGGACTGTTCAGTTTGCATGCAGCCGAAATGGTCAGCTGATCGCTACAGGGCGCCTGACGGTTTCAGACGATGGATAATCCTAGAAACGTCCACAACTACCGTTTCTAGGATGAGTGGTGTGACCATAACCTGGAAAAAACAGCGTGAACGAGGCAGCACCCGTGCACTGCACCTCATCCTCTGGATCGCGCTCAACCTGGGATGGAGCAGCGCCAGACTGCTGCTCTACCCTACCACGTTCTACTTTTTGCTGACCGGAGCAGCCCAGCGAAAAGCATCGAAACAGTACCTCGCGCTCGCGCTGAACAAAAAACCTCGTTTATCGGATGTGGCAAAACATATTCATACCTTTTCCGCCACCATCCTCGACCGGGTATTTCTGCTGGCGGAGAACAAAGACTACTTCGATGTAAACTACCATCATCCGGAATTGGTCCTCGACATGGTGCAACAAGGCAGGGGCTACATCCTGCTGGCCTCTGTTCTAAAGGTACCGGTCATCCTGTTTTTTGGGCTCTACCGGGGAGACAATCGTTACGACATCCATTTCGAATTGTTCACGGATCAGGTGACCATTGAGCGTAATAACCGCTCCGCGGACCTCCAGCTGTGGACGCAACGCTACGCCAATCGCCTGGAACATTATGCGCGCCTGGCGCCCTACAACTGGTTTAATTTCTACGACTTCTGGAATGAGGATGAAAATTAAATCATTACTGCCTTCACTGCTGCTGCTTGTATCGGTCACAGTCTCGCATGCCGAGATGCGTGAACAGAAAGTATGGTCCCTGGAAAACCTGATGCGGGATATTGCGACGATCGAGTCCCGCACTAATCGTTTTACCGAAACCAAAGAGCTGGCAATTCTTGAATTGACCCTTACCCAGACAGGCATACTTCATTTCCAGTCGCCCGACAGATTGAACAAACAAATCTTGTCCCCCGAAGCCTCTTCTTTTGAAATTGCAGGTTCTCAACTGACGATTAAATCCGCCGGCAATCCGGATCAGGTAATGATGTTGGACGACAATCCGCAACTACGAGCCTTCTCCGAATCCATCCGCGCCGTCCTGGCGGGCGACCTTCAAGCATTACAACACCATTTCAAAACCCGGCTGGAAGGGTCGTCCGAACAGTGGAAACTTTTTCTGCAACCCATGGACAAACTTCTGGCCATGCAGATTGACCGGATCGAGATACTGGGCGAAGCGACGGATATCAGGCAGTTCGTCGTGCTGGAAAATGGTGGCGACCGTACGATCACCACCCTCGAACCGCTCCGTGACTAGCCGCCAAAAGGCTACCCTGGCCCTGTGGGTTTGCCTCATACTGCTGGCCCTGTGGTGGGCCTTCAACAAAACGACCGTTCGTTCTGACCTCAGCCTGTTTCTGCCCGCCGGCGCAACCCCTATCGAACGACTCCTGCTGAATGAATTGAATGAAGGCCCCGCAACCCGACTCCTGCTGCTCGCCATCGAAGGGGGCAGTGAGGATGAACGGGTGGCTGCCAGCCGGCAGTTGGCGAAAAAACTCAAACAAAGTGAGCTGTTTTCCCGGGTGGAGAACGGCACCCCCTCCCTCAGCACGATTAACCAGAAACCGCTTTTCAATTACCGCTATCTGCTGAGTTCGAATATCGACCAGGAGACATTTACCACGCAGCGGTTGAAGCAGGCCTTGCAAGAACGGCTGCGGGAACTCCGCTCCCCCATGCCGTCTCCGTTCAAACAGTTGCTGCCCGCGGATCCCACCGGCGAATACCAGGCCCTGCTGCGTCAATGGCTGCCGGAATCACGCCCGCATCTCGCTCAGGGCGTCTGGTCATCCGAGGATGGCAGTCGTACCATCCTGGTTGCTGAGACCCATGCCAGCGGCTTTGCCATCGACCAACAGCAGCAGGCAATCGAGCTGATTCAAGCTTCATTTCAGGCCTCTGACAACAGTGCTCGTTTGAACCTCATCATCAGCGGACCAGGGGCTTTTGGGATTCAGTCCCGCGCGTTGATCCAGAGTGAGACTCGCAGCCTAAGCCTGCTCGCCTCGGCCAGCGTCACGCTGCTTCTGTTCATTGCCTACCGTTCGAAACGCTATCTTATCCTCGCGATCGTACCCCTTGCCTCGGCATTCCTCGCGGGCATAGTCACCACCAGTCTGCTGTTTAACGAACTGCACGGCATCACCCTGGCCTTTGGCATTACCCTGCTCGGCGTGACGATTGACTACCCCCTCCACCTCTTCAGCCATCTGCGTGAGGGTGAGTCGGCGGCCAGTGCGGTGCAACGGATCTGGGGCACCCTGCGTCTGGGGGTCATTACAACCTGTATTGGTTATCTGGTTCTGATCACCACCGACTTCACCGGTCTGCAACAGCTCGGGGTCTTTACGATCGCGGGTCTGTTCGCCGCTGCCTTGAGCAGTCGCCTCATCCTTCCCCTGCTGATTCCGCGTGATCGCCCGAGAGTAGGTCTCACCGGCATGCAGCTGCTTGCATCCCTGCCGCAACCGACTCCCACCCTGGCACGCCTGATCCTTGTGCTGGGATTGTTGATGGCTATTTCATCGTTGTTCGCACCCACATCGATCTGGCAGGACGATATCGGCACCCTCACACCGCTCTCCGCCGAGATGATCAAACGGGACCGGGAACTCAGGGGTCAGCTGCGTGCACCCGAACCTAGTCAACTCGTCATCATCCAGGGTCATGAACTGGAAACGACCCTGCAGACCGCCGAGAGATTGACCGAGCTGCTGCAACCCCTGGTCAAACAGGGTGTGATCGGTGGATTCGACTCGGCCAGCCGCTACCTGCCGAGTATCCAGACCCAGCAGGCCAGGCGCGCTACCTTGCCCTCAAGGGAGATCATCGAAAGCCGCCTGAAAGTAGCCCTTGCAGGCCTGCCGTTCCGTCAGGATGGCTTCACTGCTTTTGTTACCAGCCTGGACGAAACCCGCCAGCTAACACCTTTAACCTATGACGATCTCGCCAATACCCCACCCGGCATGCGTCTCTTGGCCTTGTTAAGAAAACAGCAAGCAGGATGGCTGCTGATGACACCTCTCAGCCAGGTCAATGACGGCGCCGCGGTGGCGGATCTGTTGCGCAAGCATCTGCCCTCCGCGCGGTACCTGAACCTGAGAACCGAAACCAGCCGTCTGGTGACCGGTTTTCGTCATCAGATCAATGAGCGCCTGGTATTGGGCGGCGGCGTGATGTTGCTGGTGCTGATTGTCGGTCTCAAGTCCTTTACCCGCGCCCTGAAGACCGTACTGCCGGTCATCCTGGCCCTGCTTATTACCGCAGCCCTGCTCCATTTGGCGGGGGTGGCCCTCAGCCTGTTTCATCTGGTCTCACTCATGCTGGTGCTGGGTATTGGCATCGACTACAGCCTCTTTTTTGGCCGCTCTGAAGATGACGGGCTGGAACGAACCCATACCCTGCATGCCCTGGTGGTCTGCGCCCTGAGCACCAGCCTGGTCTTCGGCATACTGGGCAGTTCCAATCTTCCCGTGCTGCGGGCGATAGGTCAGACCGTGGCCATCGGTGTGGTCATCAGCTTTCTGACCACCTTCGCCTTCGCTCGTACTAGAACCCGTGTCCAGCCATCCGGATAATGCTTTATTATGGACGATGGTAACTATTCAGCCTCCGTAGGAGCTGCCCATGGCTGCGATTAGCGACGATAGTC
>CBDVCD010000284.1:0-4673 GCA_965372385.1 uncultured Gammaproteobacteria bacterium
ACATCAATATCTACAAATACTCAGGATGCTACCGATGAATCAACGCAAATGGTTTCTGCTCTCCCTGCTTGTCCTGTTCGTGGGTGCCTTTTTCTATTTCGATCTCGGCAGATACCTCGGCTTCGAATTCCTGCAATCACAGCGTGATCAGCTCATGGCCTGGAAACAGGCGGATCCCCTGCTGACCGCACTGCTCTTTTTTCTGATATACATACTGGTCACCGCGCTTTCACTTCCCGGCGCGTCTGTCATGACCCTGGCGGTCGGCGCGGTGTACGGCCTGGCATGGGGGACGCTGCTGGTCTCATTCGCCTCGACCATTGGCGCCACCCTGGCCTTTCTCATCGCCCGCTTTCTGTTGCGAGATATGGTGCAGGGACGCTATGGGGATCGCTTGCAGGCGATCAATGCTGGGATAGAGAAGGATGGGGCCTTCTACCTCTTTACCTTGCGGCTGGTACCCCTGTTTCCTTTCTTTATCATCAACCTGTTGATGGGGCTGACCCCGATCCGCACCCTGACCTATTTCTGGGTCAGTCAGGTGGGCATGCTGGCGGGTACCCTGGTGTATGTGAATGCCGGTACCCAGTTGGCCAGCCTGGAGTCAGTCTCCGGTATCCTCTCTCCCGGCTTGCTGGGTTCGTTTGTCCTGCTGGGTATATTTCCGCTCTTGGCCAAGAAGTTGGTTGCCATGTTCAAGGCTCGTCAGGCGTTGCAGGGCTGGCAACGTCCCCAGCATTTTGACCGCAACCTGGTGGTGATCGGCGCGGGTTCGGCCGGACTGGTGGCCTCTCTGATTGGAGCGGCGGTGAAGGCGAAGGTCAGTCTAATCGAGAAACACAAGATGGGCGGAGACTGCCTCAATACCGGCTGTGTGCCATCCAAGGCCTTGATTCGATCATCCCGCTTGCTGGCCCAGTCCCGTCGGGCGGAGGAGTGGGGCTTCGACGAGATCGAGGTGAAATATGACTTTGCCAAGATCATGCAACGGGTGCAGCGGGTGGTGCGAGAGGTGGAGCCTCACGACTCGGTTGAGCGCTATACCGGTCTGGGTGTGGAAGTGATCGAGAGTGAAGCTCGCATTACCTCACCCTATACCGTGGAGGTGGATGGACGCGAGCTGAAGACCCGAGGCATTGTCATCGCCACTGGCGCACGGCCCTTTGTGCCACCCATTCCAGGTCTGGATAAGCTCGATTATCTGACCTCGGACAATCTCTGGCAGTTGCGCGAGTTGCCACCCCGACTGCTGGTATTGGGGGGTGGGCCCATCGGCTGTGAGCTCTCCCAGGCCTTTGCCCGCTTCGGCAGCCAGGTGACCATTGTCGAGATGCTCCCGCGCTTGATGATCCGGGAAGATGAAGACGTGGCCGAGTTGGTGATGGAGCGTTTCAGGGAGGAGGGGATCCATCTCCTGCTGGGACATCGTGCCACGGAGTTCGTCTTGGACGGGGATGAAAAGCGTCTGATCTGCGACCGGGATGGCGAGCAGGTGGTGGTTGCCTTCGATCAGGTACTGGTGGCAGTGGGCCGCCGGCCCAATACCACGGGCTTTGGACTGGAGGAACTCGATATCCCGTTGAATCCTAATGGCACGGTCCAGACCAACGAATATCTACAGACCCGTATTCCGACCATCTACGCCTGTGGGGATGTGGCGGGTCCCTATCAGTTTACCCATGTTGCGGGTCATCAGGCCTGGTATGCGGCGGTCAACGCCCTGTTTGGTGGGTTTCGCAAGTTCAAGGTGGACTATTCCGTGATCCCCTTTGCCACCTTCACCGATCCCGAAGTGGCACGCGTCGGGCTCAACGAACAGGAAGCGCGGCAGCAGGGTATCGACTATGAGGTAACCAAGTTCGATCTGGCCGAACTGGATCGGGCGATTGCGGAGGGAGAGGCCCATGGCATGGTGAAGATACTGACAGCGCCAGGTAAGGACAAGGTACTTGGGGCCACCATCGTGGGCGAGAATGCCGGTGAGCTGATCGGGGAGTTCACTGCCGCCATGAAGCATGGCTTTGGACTGAACAAGATCCTCGGCACCATCCATATCTACCCGACCCTGTTCGAGGCGAATAAATATGCCGCCGGCGTCTGGAAACGGGCCCACGCACCGGAGAAGCTGCTGACCTGGGTGGAGCGTTTCCATACCTGGCGACGGGCCTGATCAGCGGATTCTCTTGGCATTGACGATCTGGTATATTTCCAGGATATGGAACTGGATTTGTAACTATTCAGCCTCCGTAGGAGCTGCCCGTGGCTGCGATTAGCGACGATAGTCGCTTTGTGTGAAGATGCCGAAAAGGCTTGCCGCCTTTGGTCGCAGCCATGGGCAGCTCCTACGATGGCATTTTCAGTGTGAAGACATGGGCATGACAAAAGGAGCTGAATAGTTACCTGGATTTTTAGATCGCGAGTTGAGGTGGTTTTATGTTGTTTTATCGGGCGCTGCTTATCTCTCTACTGCTTATCTCCATCACCAGTCAGGCTGAAGAGCCCTCCTGGCAGGGTGCCCTGCGCGATGGCAGTCAGATTGCCATCGATCCACTGACCAACAAGGTGACCCGCAGTTGGCAGGGTGAGGCCGGACAGCTCTGGGATGGGGTCCATCAGTTGGATAATGGCGCCGTTATCATCGTGCGTGACGGCATCGTGGTGAAGGATATGGCGGTGCTGAATATTCAACGGGAACAACAACGGCAGCAGCTGGAAGAGGCCTGTATACTGTTGGTCCGCAAGGTCTGCGGACCCCGCAATGAGTGCGACAGCCATCCCGCCTGTGATCCGGCGAGACAGCTCCAGACCATGGAGCAGGAAGAGCTTCGCGGCTGGGCGGATGTGGTGCCTGAGAGCACCAGACAGTGTATGCAAGCCATGAGCAACGAGGGCTTTTTTCAGGCCTGTTCCAAACGCAGTGCGGGCACCCCGCTCTCACCCTGTGAAGAGCTGCAGCGGCGGGTCTGTGGCAAAGGGAATCAGTGCGCCGAATCAGCGGCCTGTGACGCGGCAGGGCAACTGCTGAAGATGGAGAGAAAGGACAGCTATGCCTCTCCCGCCGGTTCCAGTCAATCCAGCGAGCAGTGCAGCGGTGTCCTGGACGACCAGGATTTCTTTCGCGCCTGTAAATAGTAAGCCTGCTATTTCCTCAACAGCCAGAGGATCAGCGTCAATAGACAGCTGGCGAGCAGCAGGCTGGTGAGCGGAAAATAGAAACGGAAGTTCTTCCTTTGCACAACGATATCACCAGGCAGCCGTCCCAACGGTAACTTGCCCAACCAGCTAAAAATGGGTTGGGCCAAGTTAATCCATCTTATGGCAGCGGTGAGTAATATGCCAGACTTGCCCTGGAATATGATGACGGTTGACTCGTGCCATATGGCCTTTTCATTAAAGCTGTGTTTTTTCACCTTAAATGGGCATTCTAAGCCAAAATAACGGACTAATAAAAATAGTTTTTTATATTATATCAATAGGATAGCTTGGTCCGACCCGGTGATTGATCCAGTGATTGATGATTACCCACCCGGTGATTCAAAGCGATGCTGATTCATTCCGGCGCTGCTATACTGGATGTTAGGATGTATCGTTCGTTATAAAAACATGGATTATATGGAGGTGCTTTGATGAAACTTTCTCAAAATATCGCATTCACAATAATCGTTTGTAGCTTTGGAATGATCTCACTGAGCTATACAGCAAATGCTCAATCGAGTTCACTGTTTTCCGCTCCACTTCCTCTCTACACTGATCAATCCATCAGCTGTTTGATTGTCAATACAAGCACAAGGGAAAGAAGAGTCGAAACTGAAATACTGCTTTCAGTAAATGAATTAACTGGTGAAGTTGATTCGATCGATTACGATGAGATTGTACTCATGCCAGGATCAGCAAGAAAGGTATCAGCAGGTTGTTCGGACAACTACTGTGGGTTGGCTTATTGTAAATTTACAGTGCAAGGTAGCAAGCGTTCCTACCGAGCTTCTGTTTGTTTGCAACCGCCAGACTCGGGAGCTTTGACCTGTGTTACAGCAGAATAGAAGGATAGCAGATGGGTGGATAGATTTTAAAAAGCATATTGTCTTACAGTGGAAAAAGGAAGAACAATGATACATTTTTTTCTATCTTTAATCACGCAAAGCGTGCCTGTCTCTGTGAACGACCTTGTAAGCAAAGCGATTCGAGAACAGAGACGCTTTTTGCTTCCTTTTTCTAAAAAAGGAAGAGAGAAACAAGATTACAGTTTAAGATTTATAGAAAGTATGATAAATAAACAACTTCATGCAAAGGAACTCCTATGCAAATAAAGATTTTACGCAGTAAAACCAATACCCATCAACTCTACACACTCCCTGCAGGTGAAATTCCTCTTCTGAATGCCCTGACCTACATTAAAGAGACACAAGATGCTACACTTACATTCTCGGCAGGATGTCGTGCTTCAGTGTGCGGTACTTGTGCTGTACGTGTCAATGGAAGAGAAGAGCTTGCCTGTGCATACAAGGTCAAGCCCGGAGATGTGATTGAACCGCTTCAGTACCACCCTGTTCTGCGTGACCTCAAAGTAGATAAACATAAAGCAAAAGAAACTCTGCTTAACAGTACGGCATGGCTACAGAAAAACAAAGAGGCTTCACTCACTCATGATGATGAGAAACTAACAGAAACACAGA
>CBDVCD010000285.1:0-4661 GCA_965372385.1 uncultured Gammaproteobacteria bacterium
GAGCGCAGTCTCGGCTCAGTCATCAAGCTGTTGACCCCGTCATCCAGCTATAGCGACGAGTACAATGGCTGGGCGAGGTCGATCCCACCACGCATCCTCGCCCTGACCTATATGATCAAGCGTTTTTACCGGCAGTCCTGGGGTAGTGACTGGCGTAAATATCTCTCCGTGGATGAGATCGACGGCGCCGAGGGACATGAGCTGAAGATGAAGAACCGGCGCATTATCGCCTCCTACCTGCGGGTGGGCTTCGATGAGCGGAACGAGTGGCGCATCTTCAAGGTCCGGCAGGACTTCATTGCCACCGAAAAGATCCAGATGGAGGATGATATCACCGCCTCCGTAGTGGTCGGGCCCAGCAGCACTACCGGTTGTCGGGCGGGCATGAATCGAGATCACAGCGTCAAGCTGACCAGGAACTGCGAATATCGCCTGTTTCAGCGTCCCGATGATGCCGTCATCCCCGGTTTCGACAAGCAGACCGAGTTCGACATGGCCCAGCCGGGTAACTTTCTGGCCAACTATGAGCCCCTGCAGGGGGAGAAGCTGGCTGCCGTGGTAGAGGACGTACTCAACTTCTGTAACTTCACCCGCCCCATGCAGGACCTGCTGCAGGTGGTCTATGACAAGGGCAGGGGATTCGTGGTCTCCTCCGCCCATCCACGCTTGTTCGACGGCAAACCGAGCAAGAATCCCCGTTATCTGCAGACCCGGCCCGACCTGGTCAATCCGGTGCGTGCTTACGTGGCGGAGATGGGGGCCCGTTTCCATCGCAAACTACCGTTGGACAAACAGCTCTGTCATCCGGTGGATGCGGTGCTGGCGGGACGCCGCAACAACCCGCCGGAACCGGGCATCCGTTCGCTGGCGGTATACAGTCCGATCCACTATCAGGAGCTGCCGGAACTCTTCATGGATTTCGTCTGCAGCCTCACCGGCAAGTCCCCCTCCACCACCGGGGCGGGCAGTGAGGGGGCGTTGACCAAGGGGCCATTCAATGCCCTGCGCCCCACCGCGGACCTCAATAATGCGCTGGTCTCGTTCATCCTCACCGGCTACCCCGGTTTTTCCAGCTCGGCCGGTCATATTGGCCCTAATGTGCGGGTGGATCACGATATCAGCCTGCTGGTGCCGGAGGTCTGGGCGCGGCTGGATGAGAAAGGCCGGGACCCCGGCTATCTCATCGAGAATGGCTATCTGGAGCCCTTGGAGGACTTCGAGTACGACGGCAGGCAGGTGCTGGCAAGCCGTCTTGGTTATCGTATTACCGACCGATTCGTACACGGTTATCTGGGTAAGATCTTCGACAATGCCAATACCGTGCTGACCGAGGCGATCCTCAAGCCCGAGACCCAGGGCCTGGACGTCTTCGTGGATGGCATCGATAACATCGTCGAGGCCCAGCAACGGGTCGCACGGCAGTACCTGGATGACGGCAGTGTCGAGGATGCCTGCCCGCCGATGAAGGCCCTGCTGCATATCATGGCGGAGGGCGAATACCAGGGTAAAACCGTGCATGATCCGGAGATCCGCGCCATGTTCACCCGTGACTACCTGCTAAAGTCGGCCTGGTATCGGGAGCGTCTACAGATCAAGCAGCAGCGGGACATTGCCCTCTACCAGCGCCACGTGGAGTACCTCCAGGGCTTCCTGGAACGTCCGGGTTATACTGATGTGGTCGAAAGCCTGGCCATCCCGAAGCGTCTGGAACGGGCTGTTACGCGCCTGCATGAGGCGCAGGACGAGACCTATCTGGAGTCACTGGTGGGCACCCTCGGTGCCGATCCGCTGCAACCTTATAGACCGGTGGCCGACAGCGGCCTGGCGGATTCGGAACCTTTGATCCGCTCTTACGGTACATAGTCACAAGTATCATTTGTTTTGGAATGGGATCGTAGCTGAGTTTGTACCTAATCCGCTAACTCTTGAGACTGCAGTGCTTGTATACCCCTGGGGCGTGGTTGATATTTGCTCACACCTTTAAGGTCGGTTAACCTCTGTCAATTGTTCCAGAGGAAATGACCTATGACCCCAAATCCCATCGACTACCTGCTACCTGACCATTGGGATCTGGATGACCTGAAAGGCAAGCTGGCTGAATCAAACCTTTTCCTCGAGGCTGAGACCCCCATCTCCCGTCAGACCTATCTTGACAGTTTCGACTGGCGGCTCTGGCAGGCTGATGCCGAATTGGTTTTTGAGCAGAAGGGGCAGGGCAGCCGGCTTTGCTGGGTCGAGCACAGCAGCGGTTCTCCGCAGGATTCCATCCCGATCGATACGCCACCCGGTTTCCCGGAGGAGCTGCCAGCTTGCGCACTGCGGGAGCGTATTGCCGAACAGTTGGAGATGCGCGTATTGCTGCCGGTGGTGCGTGTCGAACAGAAGTCACGCACCCTGCGACTATTGGACGATGAGGAAAAGACCGTCCTGAGGCTGGTGTTCCAATCCAGTCGATACTTCTCACCGCACAACCGGAAGATTACCGGCCAGCTCGACAATCGGGTCCAACTGGCGCCGATCAAGGGGTATCAAAAACCTTTTGTTCGGATGCAGGCGGATTTGGAGTTGTTGGGCCTGGAACCCGTGAGACAGGGCCTCTATGAGGACGCTGTAGCCGGTATCGGCCGAAGGCTGGGCGACTACTCATCCAAGCTCAATTACCATCTCGATCCGCAGGGGCGCAGCGACAAGACAGCCAAGCAGATCCTGCTGAGTCTGCTGGACACCATCGAGGCCAATGTGCAGGGAACCAAGGCCAATCTGGATAGCGAGTTTCTGCACGACCTGAGGGTGGCGACCCGGCGTAGCCGTTCCGCCATGAGCCAGATCAAGGGGGTCTTCGATCCGCTGGAACTGGAGCCCTTCAAAAAGGGTTTTGCCTGGCTGGGACAGGTGACCGGTCCGACCCGGGATCTGGATGTCTATCTGCTGAAGTTCGATGGTTACCGGCAAAGCCTGCCGGCCAAGGTGAGACCGGATCTGGAGCCCTTTCACGACTTTTTGCTCGCACATCACAAACAGGCCCAGAGCGAACTGGTACGCAAACTCGGCTCTCCTCACTTTCGCAAGCTGATGAAGGAGTGGAGGCAATGGTTGGAGGCGCCTGTGCCGAATGTCTCTTTCCAGCCCAATGCGGTACAGCCGATCTTCAGGCTGGCCGATCAGCGGATCTTCAAGATCTACAAGCGGGTGCGGAAGGATGGACTGGCGATCAAGTCGGACTCAAGGGCCGAGGTGTACCATGAACTGCGTAAGGATTGTAAGAAGCTGCGCTATCTCATGGAGTTCTTCCAGAGCCTCTACCCCATGCCGGAGATCCGGGGGCTGATCAAACAGCTCAAGGTGCTGCTCGATAACCTGGGGGACTTTCAAGATCTGCAGGTGCAGGCGGAGGCCCTCGAAACGTTCGGAGAACAGATGCTGAAGGAGGCTGCTCCCGCCAGCGCCTTGATGGCGATGGGCATCCTGGTGGGCAATCTGCTGGAGCGCCAGGAGCAGGCAAGGAGGGAGTTTGCCGACCTGTTCGCCCGCTTCAACGCCAAGGAAAATGTTCAGGCCTTCAAGAATCTGTTCAAGGGTAAGTGATGCATATACTCGGTGTCTACAATATCAAAGGCGGTGTAGGCAAGACGGCCACCGCGGTCAACCTGGCCTATCTGGCGGCCAGGCAGGGCTATCGTACCCTGATATGGGACCTCGACCCTCAGGGGGCGGCGACCTACTATTTTCGCATCAAGGCCAAGGTGAAGGGCGGTAGCAAAGGGCTATTGAACGGCAAACACGATCTCGACAGCCTGGTGAAAGGCACCGACTTCGAGAACCTGGACATGCTGCCGGCGGATTTCTCCTACCGCAACATGGATCTGAAATTAGAGGATGCCAAGAAACCCACCAAACAGCTGCTGAGGCTGTTGCGGCCAATGTCCCTGGCCTATGACTATGTCTTTCTCGACTGCCCGCCGAGCATCTCGCTGGTCTCGGAAAACATCTTCCGCGCCGCCGATGGCTTGCTGCTGCCCCTGATTCCCACCACTCTGTCGTTGCGGACCTACCTGCAACTGCTCGATTTCCTCGAAGGGCATAGGATTTTCGGCCTGGATTTGATGCCCTTTTTCTCCATGGTGGACCGGCGCAAACGCATGCATCTGGATGTCATGGAGAACCTGCCTGATACCCGCAAGGAGCTGCTGAAGACCCAAATCCCCTACGCCAGTGATGTGGAGAAGATGGGTATCTACCGCATGCCGGTAGGTGAGTTTGCGCCGCGCAGCCCTGCCTGGAGAGCCTATGAAGAGCTCTGGCGTGAAGTGCAACAAAGGCTGGCTTCGAAATAGTATTAATCTACAACTTTTGCTACATGGAATTTCCAATATCACCCTGTTAATGGTTATGTGCCTGTAAATAATTACGATTGTTATTCTTATTTGATTCGCCTAGTATGATAGCCGCACTTTGCTGTCAGCTCACCTGAACAGGGACGTAGCCGGGTAACCCAATAACTGTTTCGTTGCCTTGTCACTCTCCGCTGCAAGCTTTTCATTGCTGGCGTTGCAAGTAGATTATCCCCAAATAATCAAGAATTAACTTGGGGTGAATGAAAACAAGGACCACCAAACAGGGGCGACAAACATGGCTTTTAAACCTTCCTTACGAAATCTGAC
>CBDVCD010000286.1:0-4634 GCA_965372385.1 uncultured Gammaproteobacteria bacterium
AAAATGTTGGGCTTCGTGCCTCAGCCCAACCTCCAGTAAACCGGCTTTTCGACACCCTCCCTCGCGTAGGGAACGGTTTTGTTTCTGGTCAGATTCTAACTAGTGTCCATCCAGAAATAAGGTCATTCCCACCACCTGCGGGGGAGTTTCTGGATGGGCACTAACTACAAGGAACCAACATGAGTGACTGTCTTTTCTGCAAATTCGTTTCCGGCGAAATCAAACCGGATGTGGTCTACGAGGATGATGAGGTAATGGCCTTCCGGGATGTGAATCCCCAGGCCCCGACCCATGTGCTGGTGATCCCCAAGCGGCATATCTCGAACCTCAACGAGCTGGAACCCGGGGACGCGGAGCTGATAGGCAAGCTCTACCTGGCGGCGCAAAAGGTGGCCGGGGAGGAGGGCATCGCCGAACCGGGCTACCGCACCCTGATCAACTGTAACGCGGAGGGGGGCCAGGCCGTCTTTCATATCCATCTGCACCTGTTGGGTGGGCGGCCCATGGGTTGGCCACCGGGCTGACGATGACAAACCACTCCGACGCTTCCCGCGGGGACGTTGACGACCAGAGCACCTTTCTCGTCGCTGTAGCGGGCATGAGCTGCCAGCACTGCATTGCCGCCGTGGACAAGGCGATCCGTGCGGTGCCCGGGGTCAGCGAGGTCCTGGTCAGCCTGGAGACCAACTCCGCCCAGGTGACGGGTGGTTTGCCGCACCAGGTCCTCGAGGCGATCAAGGAGGCGGGTTATACAGGCAGCCCCCTGCCCAGTATTCCGGACAGTTGTCCACCGCCTGATCCCACTGAAACCCCCTCCACAGAGCCCCGTACCCTTGATGGCGGTTATCTGATCGCCATCGAGGATATGACCTGCTCCAGCTGTGTCGCCACGGTGGAGCGGGCGATCCTTTCCGTCGCCGGGGTGACGGACGCGGCGGTCAATCTGGTGGAGAAGCAGGCGCAGGTATCGGGGGGCGAGCCACAGGTCGTGGTGAATGCGGTGATCGATCAGGGCTACAATGCCCATCTGATCGAAACCCCAAAACCCACCGGGGCACTGTTGCTCGCTGTTTCCGGAGGGGAGGTTGATCTAGCGACCATTATCCGGGGATTCGACAGTCAGGCTGAGACCGTCCGGGAAGGGGAACAGTGGCGCGTCACCAGCTCGCTGCATCCGGGGGATCTGCTGCTGCAGCTACGCCGGACCGGGATCGAGGCAAGTCTCATCGAAGAGTTCAGCGATCCCTATGCGGAGCAGGCGGCACAGGCAGGGCGGGAGATCACCCTTGCCTGGCAGCGGGTCTTGCTCGCCGGTCTGGTCGGAGCTGGTCTGATGACGGCGCACATTGCCGATCTTCTGCCAACCTTACATACGGATAGTGGGCAGCCGGTTTGGATCGGGATCGCATTGCTTTGTCTCGGTGTCATGTGGTTCAGTGGGCGAAACTACTATCGAGGTGCCTGGAAACAGGCACGTCATCTCTCCTCGAATATGGATACCCTGGTTGCAATGGGTACAGGTGCGGCATGGCTCTCCTCCAGCATGCTGGTGTTGTTACCCGATTTCATGCCCAAGGGGGTGACGAATCTCTATTTCGATGCCTCGGTGCTGATTCTGGCCTTCCTGCAGCTCGGACATGTGCTGGAGACCCGGGCCAAACGGACCACCAGCGAGGCGATCGGCAGCCTGATCGGGCTGGCGCCTAAGACCGCCAAACTGGTGCGCGAGGGAGAGGAGGTGGAGCTGCCGGTCTCCCTGCTGCAGTTAGGGGACCGGGTGCGGGTCCGCCCGGGTGAGCGGATCGCCATCGACGGTGAGGTGATGGAGGGCAGCTCCAGCGTCGACGAGTCGATGCTGACCGGGGAGTCGGTGCCGGTGAAAAAGGCCCCGGGTGACCCAGTGACCGGCGGCACCATCAATCAGAACGGCAGCCTGCTGTTCCAGGTCAGTCGTCTCGGCGAGCAGACCACCCTGGCGCAGATCATCCGCATGGTGAAACGGGCACAGATGAGCAAGCCCCCCATCGGCCGGCTGGTGGACCGGGTCTCGGCGGTCTTCGTACCGGTGGTGATACTGCTTGCGCTGCTGACGTTTGCCGGCTGGCTGCTGTTCGGTCCTGAACCCCGTTCGGCCTATGCCCTGACCGCCGGCATCGCGGTGCTGGTGATCGCCTGTCCCTGCGCCCTGGGACTGGCCACACCGATTGCCATCATGGTGGGTACCGGACGGGCCGCTCAGCTGAATATCCTGATCCGCAACAGCGATGCCCTGCAGAGCGCCAGCCACCTGACCCATCTGGTGGTGGACAAGACCGGCACCCTGACCCAGGGCAGGCCGGTGGTGAGCCGGATTCAACCGGTTGCCGGGTTGGACGAGACAGAGGTGATACGTCTGGCCGCCAGCCTGGAGACAGGTTCGGCGCATCCGCTGGCGCTGACGATTACACGGCAGGCGGAACAACGGCAGATTGCGCTGGTGCCAGTCTTCCAGTTTCACAGCCTGGAGGGGCGGGGGGTGTCCGGCGAGATCGAGGGCAAAACAGCGCGGCTCGGCAGCCGACAATTCATGCTGGAGCAGGGAATCGAACTGCCTGAACCCTTGCTGACCATGGCCTCAGCCGAGGCTAAGAAGGCGGGCACGCCGATCTGGCTGGCCTTCGATGGTCGCCTCATGGGACTGCTGATTCTCAAGGACCCGCTGCGGCACGACAGTCGTGCGGCGATCAGCGGACTGCACGGGCAGGGGGTCAAGGTGGTCATGTGTACCGGTGACAACCGGGCCACGGCTGAGGCGGTGGCGGCCGAGCTGGGTATCGATGAGATCCACAGCGAAGTATTGCCGGCGGAGAAACTGGAAGTGGTCAAGGCCCTGCAGCAGCAGGGCTTCCGGGTCGGCATGGTGGGGGATGGGGTCAACGATGCCCCGGCCCTGGCCCAGGCGGATACCGGGTTTGCCATCGGCAGTGGCACCGATGTGGCGATCGACAATGCGGATATCACCCTGGCGGGTGACTCGCTGCTGAATGTCAGCAGCGCCATTGCCATCTCCAGCGCCACCCTGCGCAACATCAAGCAGAATCTGTTCGGCGCCTTTATCTATAATGTGATTGGGATTCCTATGGCGGCAGGGGCCCTGTTCCCCTTCACCGGCTGGCTGTTGCCGCCCATGTTCGCCAGCGCCGCCATGGCGATGTCCTCGGTCACCGTGGTGACCAACGCCAATCGGCTGCGTTTTTTCAACCCTGACTTAAAGAAGAGGCTTCTATGAAACTCAAGGTAACCGGCATGACCTGCCCCCACTGTGTAAAGAGTGTCACTAAGGCCCTGGAAGCGGTGGCCGGTGTCGAACAGGCGGATGTCAGCCTGGAGCCGGGCGAGGCGTTGATCACCGGCAGCGCGGATGTGGAGCAGCTCATTGCCGCGGTCAAGCAGGCGGGTTATTCCGCGGAATTGTCTGGCTAATCTATCCATCTCGGGGAGCGGGTAGCTCTCGTGCGGGCCATTCTTTAAGCCACTGTTTTGCCGGGTTACGCCGCGCGCAATGCTTTGTGCCGGATTCAGGTTTGGTGCTATTGCACGTCTAACCCAACCTACGTCTGAAAGTGCCCTTGTAGGAGCTGCCCATGGCTGCGATTCGCGACGATAGTCGCGTTGTTTGAAGATGCCGAAAAGGCTTGCCGCCTTTGATCGCAGCCATGGGCAGCTCCTACGAGGGCTGAATGGTGACTCGTTTTTTCGGTTCTCATTCCAGCGAGCAGTCCCGCAGTATAACCTGTATAATATTGGGGTCATTTTGCCTCGCGCGAGGTAAGTGACTCTAATTTCTTAACCAAAGGAGGTAAAGGGATGAGAAAAGATTCCCTTATGAAATTGATACTGATGGGTGGATTGGCGGGACTCAGTGCTTGCCTGTCCGCGGCGGGTCCCAGTCCCGCAATGCTTTCCGGAACCTGTGCGGGCTGCCATGGATCTGATGGATCCAGTGTGGCGATTACGCCCAGCATTGCGGGACTGTCGGATGAGTATTTTGCCGATACCATGCAGGCGTTCAAGAGCGGTGAGCGTCAGTCTACCGTTATGGGACGAATTGCCAAGGGTTACAGCGATGCTGAGATCGCGGCGATGGCCGGTTATTTCGCCAAGTTTCCGATGACTCCCATGAAACAGTCCTTCGATCAGGCCATGGCATCCCAGGGGGCCAAGCTGCATGAAGAGAGCTGCGAGAAGTGCCATGAGGAGGGCGGAAAGATCGCGGATGATGGTGCGCCACTGGCGGGTCAGTCGATGCTCTATCTGAAGTACAGCATGGAGGATTTCCAGGCCGGCGCCCGTGAGATGCCGAAAAAGATGAAAAAGAAGGTCAAAAAGCTAGTCGATGCACATGGTCAGGCCGGGCTCGATGCGGTGATCCATTACTATGGAAGTCAACAATAAGAGGAGCAGACCATGTCAGATTTCAATCGTCGAAATTTTCTAAAAATAGGTGGTGGTGTACTGCTGGGTGGAGCGCTGAGCGGCTGTGCCAGCCTGGGTGGTTCAAGCGCCAAGAAAAAGGTGGTGGTCGTCGGGGGCGGCTCGGGTGGCGCTACCGCGGCAAGATACCTGCGCAAGTTCGATAACAGCATCGAAGTGAC
>CBDVCD010000287.1:0-4627 GCA_965372385.1 uncultured Gammaproteobacteria bacterium
ACAGGGTGCCCACCAGGCCGCCCATGAAGCCGATCGGGGCATACACCGCCAGCAGGGTGGTGGTCATGGCGATAATCGGCAGTTTCAGCTCGCGGGCGCCCTGCAGCGCTGCCTCGACCCGGCCCATGCCCTGCTCGATATGCCGGTGCACGTTCTCCACCACCACGATCGCATCGTCCACCACCAGTCCAATGGCCAGCACCATGGAGAGCAGGGTCAGCAGGTTGAGGGAGTAACCCAGCAGATACATGACGAAGGCCGCGCCGACCAGCGACAGGGGCACCGCCACCGCCGGCACCAGAGCGGCGCGCAGGGAACCCAGTGACAGATAGACCACCGCCAGCACGATCAACAGCGCCTCCCCCAGGGTGCGGTAGACCTCTTCGATGGCGTCGCTGATATAGCGGCTGGCATCGTAGGGAATCATCACGTTCAAACCCTGTGGCACATTGGCGCGAATCCGCGGTATCAGCTCGGTGACGCGCCGCGCTACGTCCAGGGGATTGGCCCCGGGGGCGGTCTCGATGCCGATAAAGCTGGCGGTGATGCCATCGCGCCAGGCGGTCGATTCGTAGCTCTCGCCTCCCAGCTCCACCCTGGCGATATCCCCCAGCCGCACCAGAGTACCGTTGTCCTCCCGCACTATCAGTCGGCGGAATGCCTCCTCATCACCCACATCGGTGGTGACCAGCAGGTCTTCCCGCACATACTTGCCCTTCAGACTGCCGGCCCCGGCGAGATAGTTGTTGGCCCGCAGGGCATCCGCCACCTCTCCGGCGGTGACATGCAACGCCGTCATGCGCGCGGGATCGAGCCAGACGCGCATGGCGAACTCCTGACCGAATACGTTGGCTCGGCCCACTCCTTCGAGGGCCTGCAGCTGGGGCTTGACCACCCGCTGGATATAGTCGGTGATCTGCGGCCGGGACATAGACTCGCTGTCGAAGGCAATATACATCAGCGCGGTGGCGTCGCCGGTGGTGGAGTTGATCACCGGGTCTTCCGCGGCCGCCGGCAGTACATTGCGCTGGCTTGCCACCTTGGCCTGGATGTTGGACACCGCGGTGCTGGCGTCGAAATTCAATTTCATGTGCGCCTCGATCTTGGAGACGCCCTGCTTGCTGCTGGAGGTGAGGTAGTCGATGCCCTCGGCCTCGACGATGGCCTGCTGCAGAGGGGTGGTGATGAAGCCCTGCACCAGTTCCGAGCTGGCACCGGGATAGTGGGTGGTCACACTGACGACGGTGTTGAGGGTCTCCGGATACTGGCGCACCTCCAGCAGGCCAATGGAGCGCAACCCCACCAGCAGAATCAGCAGGTTGACCACGGTGGACAATACCGGCCGACGCACGAAGATGTCGGTGAAGCTCATGGTGTGGTGACCCCGGCGTCATCCAATTGCACGCTGTTGTCTATCGTCACCGCCTGGCCCGGCCGCAGTTTATTGTGACCGGCCCGCACCACCTGTTCGCCAGCCTTGAGTCCTGCGCTGATCTCCACCCGACCGGCCTGCACCGGACCGGTCTCCACCTGGCGGCGCCGGGCCACCAGCTGGCCCTTCTCATCCGTTTCCAGCAACATCACCGCATCGCCATAGCTGTTGTAGCTGATGGCGGTCTGGGGCACCGTCAGCACCTGCCGCTCCTCCCCCACCAGGGTATAGACCTCGGCGAACATGCCGGGGCGCAGCCTTCCCTCCGGATTGGCCAGGGTAGCGCGCAGGCGGATGCTGCGGGTGCCTTCCATGATGGCGGCATCGATGGCGCTCACCTTGGCGTCGAAATCCCCTCCCGGCAGTGCGTCCAGTCGCACCCGTACCGGCTGGCCGATATGCAACTGCTGGAAGGACTGCTCCGGCAGGCTGAAGTCCACATAGATGGGATCGAGCAGCTGCAAGGGGACTATGCCCTCGCCGGGTTGCAGATATTGACCCAGATCCACTTCACGGATGCCGAGCAGGCCCGTGAAGGGGGCGCGAATGGTCTTGCGCGACAACACCGCCTGCTGCTCCTCGATCCGGGCCTGGGCGGACCGGTACTTGGCCTGGGCCTGGTCATAATCGGAACGGGAGACCGCCTTTTTCGGCAGCAGATCCGCGCTGCGCTTGTACTCCACTTCGGCCAGACGCTGATCGGCGCGCAGGGCATTCAGCTCTGCCCTGCCGACTGTCGCGTCGAGCCGGATCAGCGGCTCGCCCTGCTTCACCCTGTCACCCGACTCGAACAGGATCTCGCTGACAATGCCCGCCACCTCACAACTGACATCGATGCCCTGTACCGCCACCAGACTGCCCACCGAACGCAGCATGGGCTGACGCTGTTCCAGCAGCACCTCCGTCGCCGCAATCACCGCCGGCGGTCTGGGCTGGGCCATCATCGCCTGGCTCTGTGCCATCTGCTGGGTCTTCAGATAGAACAGCCCGCCAAAGATCATGCCCAGCAGAATGAGGAGGAAAACAAGACGTTTGAACATGCTGACTTTGCTCCAGGAGCCTACCCGGTGGTTCGGCTTTCAGGGGATAACGCGTATGTTACCCACAACTGTACTATAGATAACAACAACCCTTTACCTGTCACCCTGCCGACAATAGAAAATCCATGGTATTTGTTTGCGGCCCAGGGATTGTCCTGAGGTCAAGATGGCTTGCTTAGGAGTGAGCGCCCCACATCATTCCCCACCTGGCAGCAGGCGAATCAGCTTACCGTTATCCTCATCCGTCAACAGATAGATCAACCCATCCGGACCTTGGCGCACGTCCCGGATGCGGCCAAACCGATCGGTCAGCAGGCGTTCTTCGTGGGTGATCTCTTCACCCTCCAGTTCCAGACGCACCAGCTGACGGAATTTGAGTGAACCCACCAACAGGTTGCCCTTCCAGGCTGGAAACCGGTCACCGGTATAGAACGCCATACCCGAAGGCGCGACCGAGGGCACCCAGTAGTGGATGGGTTGGGCCATGCCTTGCTTATGGGACCCCTCGCCGATCCGGGTGCCGATCACATAGTTGACGCCATAGGTAATAACCGGCCAGCCGTAGTTGACCCCGGGTCGCGGAATGTTGATCTCATCACCCCCCTGGGGACCGTGTTCATGCACCCAGACCTCGCCTGTATCGGGGTGCAGCGCCGCCCCCTGCATATTGCGATGCCCATAACTGTAGATCTCCGGCCTGGTATTCGGCTTGCCGACGAAGGGATTGTCATCAGGGATGGTGCCGTCGTCGTGGATGCGGATGAGTGAACCAGCATGATCATCGAGCCGCTGCGCCCGTGGACGATCACCCCGGTCACCCAGGGTGATATAGAGATAACCCTGGCGATCAAATACCAGGCGGGAACCAAAATGCTGACGTGCGTTGCTCTTCGGCCGGAGCCGAAAGATCACCTCGATTTCGTCCAATTGATGCTGCCCAAGTCTACCGCGCGCCACGGCCGTGCCCACACCGCCTTCACCGGCCTCCGCAAAAGAAAAATAGACCCGTTGATTGGTGGAGAAATCGGGATGCAACACCACATCGAGCAGGCCACCCTGACCATGCTGGCGGATCGGCGGCAATCCACCGATCGGTTGCGGATGGAGTGCTCCGGTCTTGCTGATCAATCGCAATTGGCCACGCCGCTCACTCACCAGCATCTCTCCAGTGGGTAAAAAGGCCAGGGACCAGGGATGATCCAGGCCAGTGGTCACTATCTGATAACTCAGATGGAGTTTTTCTGTTTCAATACCAGGCCCTGAACCGGCATGGACCACGGCAAAGCCAAGCGCAAATAACCCTAGCAGGAACATAAGACGTCGGATCAATGCAAAAGAGTACGTGAGTGAGGGTTTCATCGCCTGGTCTGTCAGTTGGTTAATTTGCATTAATTGGCATTTGATCTTACAGACCGTGCCAGATGTATTCGATACCCGAAAGATAGCTATCGACCCGCTGTTGCCGTTCAGTGTTTACCAAGCGAATGATTGGTCCTGATTCCAAGCAAGTCATTCGCCAATACTCAACGATACTTGAAATTCGACCATAGGCCTTCATTATTAAAGGCTCTGTATGTATTAGGTGTTGGTCCCTTGTCACGCTTGGTGCTAGCGCTAATCCTCGATACTGGTATTTAGCTGAATAACAATGAGTTAGCACCATAGACAGAAAGAACCAACACTTAACGCAGACTGAGCCTTATTAAATAACGGGTTCATTGAAGTTGGTTTATCTGATAACCTACTGAGAAATTGAGGAATATCCACTCAAGCAGGATACTGAACTCCAAACTCCTCATCTCTGCCCTGCTGGTTATCCTGAATCCGAACCAGAGAAGATAAACGGGGCATTTGGCGGCATATTGCGATATTGGTGCCGGCGATATAATCACCTGTTAGCAGTCTATAGGAGAGTCAGTGAAAATAAGAGAATCAGTAGAAAATGATAAAAAGTCTATCAGAAAGGTTTACCAAAATGCGTTTGATCAATCCGAGGGAGAAACTGTCTCTCAACTAGCTATTGATCTTTTAGAGGACAAAACAGCACTGCCAATTCTTTCTCTTGTAGCAGAACAGGATAACGAGATTATTGGCAACGTTATTTTTAGTTCAGTAAACATTGAAGGTGTTGAGGGAGTTTCAGCTTATATTCTGG
>CBDVCD010000288.1:0-4625 GCA_965372385.1 uncultured Gammaproteobacteria bacterium
AAGAGCCGGTTAGCTATGGGAACCATCGTCACCATGATTGCCGTCCATGAGTCCCGGGGGCAAGCCGAGGAGGCCATGGGGCTCGCCTTTGCAGAAATTGAACGGCTGAGCTCCATCATGAACCGCCATCAGAGCGGCTCACACATTAGCCAGCTCAACGCGGACGGCGCTCTCACAGATGTTCCTCCTGAGGTCATGGAAGTACTGAGATCCTCGATCCACTACCACGCTATCACCCAGGGCACCTTCGATATTACGGTCAAGCCTATTGTTGATCTTTATCAACAAAGCTTCGCTGAAAAGGGTGTACCTCCGACACCAGGAGTTCTGAGGGCGACATTGGATAGAGTCGGAACCCAGTACGTGGTGCTTTCCCAGAAGTCAGTCTCCTTTGCCCGAAATTCCATGGGGATCACTCTCGACGGCATTGCCAAAGGCTACATCATCGACCGTGCTGTGAGTGTTCTTCGTCAGCAAGACATCCAGCACGCTATGATTAACGGCGGCGGAGATATTGCTGCCTACGGCGGTAAAGGGGACAGTAAACCCTGGCGGATTGCCATACAGGACCCCTGGCGGCATGGCCGCTACAAAGAGGTGCTCACGCTCCAGAATGGAGCTGTAGCCACCTCGGGAAACTATGAGGTTTACTTTGATCAAGAAAAGCTCTTTCATCACCTCGTTTCTCCTACTGCCGGGTTGCCGGCCCAGGAAGCCGCATCGGTCAGTATCCGAGCCCGCAATGCAATGGAGGCCGATGCACTGGCAACCGCTGCCTTTGTTATGGGACCTCGACTGGGATCGGAATTTATAAAAAGAATGCCCGGTATTGAGGGTTTTATTATCGATAGCAGTGGAGGGGAACTCCGCTCTCAGGATTGGAAGGGTCGCCGGGTGGGGTAATCAGATTCCTTAGCTAGAGGTTCCATGAAAACCAAATTGCTGGTCATTTTCATCTGTTTCTTGGGGGCGATTGTCCTCCTCTCATCTTCTCCTGGCATGGCCACTGAAAGCGGCGCTGCAGCCAAAAGCTCAGCAGTTGCTAAAGAACATGGTGGCGAAGCAGTAGAAGGAGAACACGGGATCGCCTTTCCCCGCAGCCTGGACAGCTATAACGATGTCAATCTGGGCGGCATCGGGGCCATCTTGAAAAACCGCATCCGGCAGGAGCCTTTCAACCTGGTGGCCACCCTGATTTTCATCCTGGCTATTTTGCATACCTTCATGGCCAGTAAGTTTCTGGCCATTGCCCACAAATGGGAACACGAGCACCAGGAAAAAATCAAAGCCGGCCAGGTCAAACCCTACGAGATCCATCTGGGGGCCCGGCTGTTTCATTTCTTCGGTGAAGTCGAGGTGATCTTCGGCATCTGGGCCGTCGCCCTGGCCCTCGCCATCGTCGCCTTCTACGACTGGGCCACCCTGGTGCACTACGTCAGCTACAAGGTCAATTTCAACGAAGCCATGTTTATCGTGGTCATCATGACCCTGGCCTCGACCCGTCCGATTCTGCAGTTCGCCGAGAGCGCGATCGGCAAGATCTCCGGCCTGCTCGGCGGCACCCTGAGCGCCCAGTGGCTGACCACCATGACCATCGGCCCGCTGCTGGGATCCTTTATTACCGAACCGGCGGCCATGACCCTGTGCGCCCTGTTGCTGGGCCGCAGCTTCTACGAACTGGAGCCCAGCGACGGCTTCAAGTACGCCACCGTGGGCCTGCTGTTCGTCAACGTCTCCGTCGGCGGCACCCTCACCAATTTTGCGGCCCCGCCGGTGCTGATGGTCGCCGGGCCCTGGGGATGGAGCACGGGGCACATGCTGGCCCATTACGGCTGGAAATCCGTACTCGCGATTCTGCTTTCCAATACACTGTATTTTCTTGTGTTTCGCAAGGAGCTGCTCCGGCTGGAAGAAAAATTCACGGTGGTGCGTCTCAAGGGCGAGATCCAGAAAAAATTCCTGCAGCACCGGGACATGAACGCCCGGTTCCGGGAAACCCTGGCGGTGGTCGATGAAGAACTCAAACCGGAGGGGAGGGTCCAGAAGGAGATCGATGCGGCCACGGTCGAAGTCAAAGGGCGGCTCGAAGCACACCTCGTCAAGGAGCTGGCCGGTGAAAAGATGGATGAAGACCTTGTCCGCCAGGCCTTCGACGAGCGCTTTCAGGAGATCAGACTGCGCGCCCTGCGCGAGGACCTGCCGCGCATGCTCTCGCCGGAGGAGCGGGGGCCCTTCTATGACCCCGACTGGGACACGCGCGACGACCCGGTGCCGGGCTGGGTGACGGTCGTACACCTCATCTTCATGGGCTGGACCATCGTAACCGCCCACTACCCGGCGCTGTTCGTCGCCGGGATGCTGTTTTTTCTCGGTTTTTCCATCGTGACCGAACCCTACCAGAATCGTATCAATCTCAAGCCGGCGCTACTGGTCGGATTTTTTCTGGGCGGACTGGTTTTCCATGGCGGGGTGCAGGCCTGGTGGATTGCGCCGATTCTGGGCAACCTGTCCGAAATTCCGCTGATGATCGGGGCCACGGCCCTGACGGCGTTTAATGACAACGCCGCCATTACCTTTTTGGCCACCCTGGTGCCGGGTTTTACGGACAACCTCAAGCTCGCGGTCGTGGCCGGGGCGGTCACCGGCGGCGGTCTGACCATCATCGCCAATGCCCCCAACCCGGCGGGGGTTTCGCTCCTCAAGAAATATTTCACCCACGGCATCGGCGCCGGCGGGATCTTACGCGGTGCCGCCGTGCCCACGGCGATTACGCTTCTGATCTTTTTAGTAACTAGCTGATCAGATCTATGAAAGAGGTTTGTTTTTTAGTCTGCCATAATCCGCCGTCAAAGTAAGGGCGGGGTTCAGGAGTCAGATATAAGGTTTCTATTTCTGCATACATCTATTGCAAAAGTCTTCATTTCGTTTTATTAAGGGTACCGAACTCCAGTGTTTGTTTTCGGGACGAGAAACGGGGGGAAGTTCCATGAGCATGAAGAAGAAGGTCTGTCAAGGATCAAGAGGTAGAGTTGGTATTTTGCTTGTGGTGGTCCTGGCACTTGCCGTGCTTAACGGTTGTGCCCACGTCGGGCCAGACTACAAGACGCCGGAGCAGGAAACGCCTGATCTCTGGGAGCAGGAGTTGACCAGAGGACTCGCTGAAGGTGAGGCAGCCCTGCAAACCTGGTGGACCACATTCAACGATCCCGTTCTGAACAGCCTTATAGAACGAGCGGTGGACGGCAACCTGGATCTCAAGGAAGCCTTCGCCCGGGTCAGAGAGGCTCGGGCATTGCGCGGGGTAGCCTCTGGGGAGAGATATCCGGATTTAAACGCTGGTGGGTCTGCTGAGAAAATACGAGAAAGCGAAGACTTCAATATCATCGCCACCGATCAAAACCGGACGGACGACTTTTACGATGTGGGGATGGACGCCACCTGGGAGATTGACTTTTGGGGCAGAATCAGTCGCTCCATTGAATCGGCCGATGCGAGCCTTCAGGCCTCAGTGGAGAACTATCGGGACGCACTTGTTATTCTCTATGCCGAGATTGGCCTGAACTATGTGGAAGCCCGCACCCTACAGGCCCGGATCCGCTTTGCCGAGGACAGTGTAGAAACCCAGCGAGGGTCGCTCTCAATCACCAAGGCCCGTCTCAGGGCAGAAATCTCAGGCGAGCTGGACGTGCGTCAGGCAGAGTTGAATCTGGCAAACACCGAATCGATCATCCCGCAACTGAAGACCAGACTTGTACAGGCTATTAATCGTTTGGGCGTGTTGCTGGGCGAATTTCCGAAGGCACTGCACCAGGAACTGGCGCCACCGGCACCGATTCCACAACCACCCGCGAGGGTTACCGTGGGAGTGCCGGCTGAACTCCTGCGGCAGCGACCGGACATTCGGAGGGCAGAGCGCGAGCTTGCCGCCCAGACAGCGCAAATCGGGGTGGTCACGGCGGACCTGTATCCGCGGTTTTCACTCTCCGGTGCATTTGCATATTCGGGAACAAATGGCACCGACCTTTTCGATTGGGGCAGACGCAAATTCTTTTTCGGACCATCCTTTCGCTGGAACATCTTTGACGGCGGGCGAGTCCGCAACCGGATCAACGCGGAAAAGGCGCAGGCCGAGCAGGCGCTGGTTCGTTATCAACAGACAGTTCTCAAGGCCGCGGAAGATGTAGAAAACTCCATGGTGTCATACACCCAGGAAACCGATCGCAGCGAGATTTTGCAGCGGGCGGTCGTGGCTGCGGGGAAGGCAGTTGAGCTGGTCAAGGCACTTTACAAGGCAGGTCTCACCGATTTTCAGAATGTCTTTGACATGGAGCGATCGCATTTTGAACAGCGACAGGCGTTCGCTGCCAGTGAAGGTCTGGTCACAGAGGACTTGGTACGGCTTTACAAGGCCCTCGGCGGCGGCTGGGAGCCCCAGCCGGAGAAGATAGTGAAAGAAGTCAAGAATCAGGAAGACAGGGGAGAACCGATATTTTGAGATTGTAGATTGATGATTTATGATTGCAGATTTGAAAAAGCATAGAGCATAGGGCATAGAGCATAGAGTTTCAGCGCGCAGCAGACAGCGGGCAGCGGGCAGTAGAATTCTGGTACAAGGTGCAAGGTAT
>CBDVCD010000289.1:0-4556 GCA_965372385.1 uncultured Gammaproteobacteria bacterium
GGGCCGGCTTTTTTTGTTCATGTGGCCTTACGTATGGGTCACCACTGATTGAGGGATTCAAATGCCTGTAATCACACTCCCCGACGGTTCACGCCGTGAATTTGATCAGCCACTATCCGTGCATGATGTGGCTGCTGACATCGGTCCCGGCTTGGCCAAGGCCGCCCTGGCGGGCAGGATCGACGGCAAACTGGTGGACACCTCTTATCTAATAGAGGAAGACACTGATCTTGCCATTGTCACCAGCCGTGACGAAGAGGATGCCCTCGAACTGATGCGGCATGACGCCGCCCATGTCATGGCCCAGGCGGTGCAGGAACTCTATCCGGGTACCCAGGTTACTATCGGCCCGGCCATCGAGGGTGGTTTCTACTACGACTTCGCCCGCAAGGAGCCCTTTACCCCGGACGACCTGAAGAAGATCGAGCAGCGTATGCACGAGATCGTCAAGCGGAATCTGCCCCTGCAGCGCGAGGTGTGGGATCGGGATCAGGCGATCAAGACCTTTGGCGAGATCGGTGAGCAGTACAAAGTGGAGATCATTACTGACATCATCCCGGAAGGGGAAGAGGTCTCGGTCTACCGTCAGGGTGACTGGTTCGATGTCTGCCGTGGCCCCCATCTGCCCAGCACCGGCAAGCTGGGTAAGGGTTTCAAACTGATGAAGGTGGCCGGGGCCTATTGGCGCGGTAATTCAGATAATGAGATGCTGCAACGCATCTATGGTACTGCCTGGCGCGACAAGAAGGAGCTGAATGCCTATCTGCACCGCCTGGAGGAGGCGGAGAAGCGCGACCACCGCAAACTCGGCAAGGCCCAGGATCTGTTCCACACCCAGGAAGAGGCGCCGGGCATGATCTTCTGGCACGACAAGGGCTGGCGGATCTACCTGGCCGTGGAACACTATATTCGTGAAAAGCTGCGCCTTCACGGTTACCAGGAGGTGCATACCCCACAGGTGATCGACCGCTCCTTGTGGGAGAAGTCGGGCCACTGGGACAAGTTCGGCGACATGATCTTCACCACCCATTCGGAGAACCGGGACTACGCCATCAAGCCGATGAACTGCCCGGCGCATATCCAGATCTACAACCATGGTCTCAAGAGCTACCGGGATTTGCCACTGCGGTTGGCGGAGTTCGGCTCCTGCCACCGCAACGAGCCCTCCGGCACCTTGCACGGGCTGATGCGGGTACGCAACTTCGTGCAGGACGATGCACATATCTTCTGCACCGAGAAACAGATCCTCTCCGAGGTTTCCGACTTTACCGACCTGTTGTTCGAGGTCTACCGGGATTTTGGTTTTGAGGACATACTGGTCAAGTTCTCCACCCGTCCTGAGAAGCGTGTGGGGTCAGATGAAACCTGGGACAAGGCGGAGAAGGCCCTGGAGGATGCCCTGAATCAGAAGGATCTGGAGTGGGAGTTGCAGCCGGGGGAGGGGGCCTTTTATGGTCCCAAGATCGAGTTCTCCCTACGAGACTGCCTGAACCGGGTCTGGCAACTGGGCACCATTCAGCTCGATTTCTCCATGCCGGAGCGGCTGGGCGCCCACTATATCGCCGAGGACAACAGCAAGCAGGTGCCGGTGATGCTGCATCGCGCCATACTGGGTTCTCTGGAGCGTTTCATCGGGATTCTCATAGAACACTATGCTGGCGCCATGCCCTTGTGGCTGTCGCCGGTGCAGGCGGTTTTGCTGAATATCACCGATCGGCAGACAGAATATGTGGAAAACTGCCACAAACGCTTGCGGGATAAAGGATTTCGTGTCGAAACAGACTTGAGAAATGAGAAGATTGGCTTTAAAATCCGCGAGCACACGTTAATGCGGGTGCCCTACCTGCTGGTCGTGGGTGACCGGGAAATGGAGCAGGGTACAGTGGCCGTGCGTACACGCAAGGGAGAAGACTTGGGCAGTATGCCCCTGGAAGACTTTATCCTGCGCATGCATACAGAGGTCACGGAACGTGTGAACTGAGTGTGAAGCACCGGTTAATCTGGTGCTTTTCTGCTTTTCGGGATTGAACTTTTGAGGAGGAGCCAGCTATCGCTGCTGCAAAAAAACATCGACTGAATCAAGATATCACCGCACCCCAGGTACGCCTGGTGGGTGCTGGTGGAGAACAGTTGGGTATAGTTTCCATTCAGGAGGCCTTCACGGTCGCCGAAGAAGCTAAGTTGGATTTGGTGGAGATCGTACCTAACGCGGAGCCTCCGGTCTGCCGCGTGATGGATTACGGTAAGTTTGTCTTCGAACAAAAGAAGCAGAAACAGGCCGCCAAGAAGAAGCAGAAGCAGGTTCATGTCAAAGAGATCAAATTCCGTCCAGGGACGGGAATAGGAGATTACCAGGTAAAACTACGCAACCTGATACGTTTCCTTGAAGATGGGGATAAGACCAAGGTAACCATGCGGTTCCGTGGTCGCGAACATGCACATCGCGAACTGGGTCTGGAACTTCTGAAGCGGGTGGAGGCTGATCTGGCCGAATATGGTCAGGTCGAGCAGCAACCGGCGATGGAAGGCCGCCAGATGGTGATGGTGTTGGGCCCCAAGAAAAAGTAAGGGTTTCTGAGAAACCCGTTAATCAATCTGACGCCACCAGCAGTTGAGTGGACGCCACAAATTGCGGAGTAGAAGCAATGCCAAAAATGAAGACTAATCGGGGTGCGGCCAAAAGGTTCAAGCGCACCTCATCCGGTTCGTTCAAACGAAACGCCTCCCATCGTCGGCATATCCTGACGAAGAAGACGACCAAGCGGAAACGTCACCTGCGTTCTCCAGCGACCCTGGCCAAGGCCGACGTGGCGGTTGCACGCCGTATGCTGCCGTACGCCTAACCTCTAACGAAGCGGAACTAGAAGATGTCAAGAATTAAACGTGGTGTACAAACACACGCCCGTCATAAAAAGGTGCTTGATGAAGCGAAGGGTTATTATGGTGCCCGTCGCAAGGTCTACCGGGTCGCCAAGCAGGCGGTCATCAAGGCGGGTCAATACGCCTACCGTGACCGCCGTCAGAAGAAGCGCCAGTTCCGAGCCCTGTGGATTGTCCGTATCAACGCCGGTGCGCGGGATAATGGTCTCTCATACAGCCGCATGATCAACGGCCTGAACGTCGCCAACATCGAGATCGATCGTAAGATGCTGGCGGATCTGGCCATGAACGACAAGCCGGCATTTGCCGTGCTGGCAGAACAGGCCAAGGCCGCTCTCTCCAGCTAATTTGACGTTCTGTACAGGTAGCGCCTGTACAGACTATGACTATGAAAGGGGAAGGCCTTGGGGCTTTTCCCTTTTTTCGTTGATTAGCGGTGACTGGTGAGGTTTCGGTCTTTATTGATTTTATCCGCAATAAACGCAAATGAACGCAAATATATTGCGGACTGATTTTTTAGGTTAACCAATATGGATGAATCTCCACTGGATTTAGACAACCTGCTTGCCGAGGCACGGACCGCGGTGGCTGATGCGGCCAGTCTCGCGGAGCTGGACGAGGTCCGGGTCCGCTATCTGGGCAAGAGCGGCCTGCTGACCGGACAGCTGAAAAAACTGGGCAGTCTGCCGAAAGAGCAACGTCCGCAGGCCGGACAGGCCATCAACAAGGCCAAGCAGTCCCTGCGGAAGGCGATCGAGGAGCGCAAGGCTGTCCTGGAGCAACTGGCCCTGGCCAATCGGCTTAAATCCGAACGGATCGATGTCACCCTGCCTGGACGGGGCATACAGAGTGGTGGCCTGCATCCGGTGAGCCGTACCCTGGAGCGTATCGAAACCCTGTTCGCCCACGCAGGTTACGAGGTGAAGGAGGGGCCCGAGATCGAGGACGACTACCACAACTTCGAAGCCCTGAATATTCCGGCGCACCATCCCGCCAGGGCGATGCATGACACCTTCTATTTCGACGCCCACCTGTTGTTGCGCACCCATACCTCCCCGGTACAGATCCGCACCATGGAGCAGGGCGAACCGCCGATGAAGATTATCGCGCCGGGCCGGGTCTACCGTTGTGATTCCGATCTGACCCATACACCGATGTTTCATCAGGTGGAGGGTTTCCTGGTGGACGAGGATGTCTCCTTCGCCGATCTGAAGGGTGTGATCTACGATTTTCTCAGCAGCTTTTTCGAGCGCGAACTGAAGCTGCGTTTTCGGCCCTCCTATTTCCCTTTCACCGAGCCCTCGGCAGAGGTGGATATCGAGTGCGTGATGTGTAGCGGTGAGGGCTGCCGGGTCTGCAGCCATACCGGCTGGCTGGAGGTGCTGGGTTGCGGCATGATCCACCCGGAGGTGTTCAGGCATGTGGGCATCGACAGCGAGAAATACACCGGCTATGCCTTCGGCATGGGGGTGGAGCGCCTGACCATGCTGCGCTATGGGGTCAACGACCTGCGGCTCTTCTTCGAGAACGATCTGCGGTTCTTAAAACAGTTTGCTTGAGAATATTAGCCGCAAATGAACGCAAATCACCGCAAATGTTCGTGAATGTTTAATAGTTTTATATTGGCTATGTCTGCGTTAAGTGTTGGTTTCTATTTCAAGCGACACTAACTTATT
>CBDVCD010000290.1:0-4484 GCA_965372385.1 uncultured Gammaproteobacteria bacterium
TGATAGTTACCTACCTCAGGTTGCTTAACAGGCGCGGAGGACGGGTTGCACTCCCAACTGGATACGCGTCTTTATATGGATTTTATGCGCATGGAAGGCGAGGCAAATTTCCTCCTGCTACTGCCTGAAGCTGTCCGTATTAAGGAACGTGACTACTGGTATAGAAATGCCAAAGAAGAACTCAAGGCCTATGTTTCCAGCCCTGTATTCGAAAAAAGCTCTGAACCGGATATTGACTATCGTACTGACAACCCAAAACAGGAGCTATATGCGAAACTACGGCACCGATTTGCGGATGTTTTACCGACGAAACACGATATGGCGTCAATACAGAACACCACTATTCGCGCAGAGCTGGAACGCCTGAACAAGTTGGTCGGAAAACCCGCTACCATACTTCCCGAAAACGCCATGCTGCAGGTCAACACCCGTTCAGGTAGCGAATTCTTCACACTGTTGTGTAATACTGCCTATGCCAGTATGTCCGCGGTATTTGATGAAAAGAAGAACCGCCTGCCCGATGAGGACACGCTGACCGTACTACCAGGTTTCATCGGTGCCTACCCGAATGCATTCTTTGTCGTCGACGAACACAAACTAAATGATTTCGTCGAAAAAGTGAGTGATCTCGAGACGGAAATCGATTACGCGCATGTTGTGGACCTCTATGGCATCCGGCGCACCAACAGTAATTTCTGGGCACATAGTGATGATTTTCATGCCGGCTACAGGAAATTGAGCCCTCTGACTTTCGGTATTCTAGACTACAACCGACTTGAGAATCGCTGAGCTAAGAAATGAATGCGATGTTTACAGAAGACTTACAGGTATGGAGGCTCTGCAGACATGAATAAAAACAAAGGAATTCACCACGCACAACCAACTGGTTGGCGATCATGGTCGGCAAGGTGCGCGACTTGCAGGGCCTGAATACAAGCCGTAGCAGGGTTCGAGCTGCGCCTGCCGGGCGATTCGATCGTGTAATAGGCGCGCTTTATCAGGGGTGGGTGGCAATCGTGCCGAGAATTGCCGCCCACCCTAACACCAGAAACATCGGCAAGTTATAAGGCTACAAACAATGAAATCCAGTAACTCCGGTAGTCGCGGGAAACGATCGCAACGGTTGCGTTTCCTGGCGGCGGCAGCGCGACCTCCCTTTTCATCGACTGGATCGGTGTCGGGGGTGGTGTCGGGCGTGGCTTTCATGGTGTCGGCGTTGGCCTCCGCTAAGGTGTATCTAACCAGACAATTCGGCAGTTCCCGGACAGGAGGCAGCATATGATATCGATCGATATTGCGTACCATGGTGGCTGCGCTGGTGTTCGTGGCGGCGGGAAGTGCCGCGCAGCAACTGGTCATCTACCCGGCCAAAGGCCAGAGCCCTCAACGGCAGCAGAGGGATCAGGGAGAGTGCCAGGTCTGGGCCACGAACAGCACCGGATGGTACTCGAAGAAACAAGACTAGGCGTTGGCCTTATGTCGAATTCCTGGGAAAGTGTCTGCTTGCGGGTCTGGTTCTCGCGGAGTGCCGCGACACGCAAATCGGGCGCAAGTTCGCCGCCGATCTCGATGCTGGCATCGTGGGTGCGGCTCAGTTGGGCAAGCGGCTACCTGAATTCGCTCGAGAGTTGGGCGTACACGAGGACGCGTTCGACAAGTGGTCAGCAATCAAGGCGAAGCGCTTCGCCGAGTTGCGGGGGGTTGCAACGCCGCAGTAGGAGAGTGTCTCGCAAGCGTATCCCGAGGGCAGGCCATGTGGCGCACTGTCGAGCCACGATATCGAGTTCTCGGGATTCCGTTACGGATGCGGGATCGGGTGGCATGGAAGCTTCAGGCAGGACTCCAGTGTTGGAATGGTTCTGTAATCTTTAATCCGACAAACCGTTAACTAAATGATAGAGAGAGGTAAGTGATATGAGAAGTAAATTGGGCAGAGTCGTAAAATCATTGGTAACCATGGTCGTGTTGCCGTTCCTTGCGGTTTCGGCCGTAGCGCAAGCGGAAGAGGTGGGCGTCGCGGAAGTCGCGGATGCTGCAATCGCGGTGGATGTCATCGTAAACATCGACAAAGAGTCTCGGGCCATCACCCTGAAAAACGAAGAGGGCGAAAAGTGGGTATTTACGGCGGGGCCGGAGGTCCGCAATTTCGATCAGCTCAAACGCGGCGATCTGGTGATTATGGAGTATTACGCGGGCTTCGCGATCGCGTTGGAGCCGAAAGGGAGCGGGCTGAAGGCGCGTATCTCGGAGCTGAAGGTCGAGCGGGCGAAGCCGGGTGAGAAGCCGGGCATGAAGGTTACCGACAGCACCTATGCAGCGGCCGAGGTTGCGGCCGTCGACACCAAGCATCGCACCGTTACCCTACAGGGAGCGCGGGGCTCGCTCATGCTGAAGGTCGGCGATGAGATCGACCTGTCTCAGGTCAAAGTGGGACAGGAGGTCGAGGCGCTCTATGTGCAATCCTACGCGGTCTCCGTAGCGCCGGCACCCAAGGTGTCGGGAACAGTCAAAATGAAGACCACGACGGTGGCAATCGGCGTCGGTGTGTCATGGGGGGGAGGTACTCTCACCATGTACGACGGGACGAACCACGAATTTAAGATCAGAGGATTGACGGTATTGGATGTCGGTATTGCCGGCGTCGAGGCAACGGGGGAGGTTTACAATCTTGTCGAGGCGAAAGACCTGGAAGGGACGTTTATCGCTGGTGAAGCGGGTGCAGCCTTTGTTGCCGGCGGCTCCGCCGTGGCCATGAAGAACGGGAACGGCGTGGTGATGAAGCTGAAGTCCACTCAGAAAGGGGTCAGGCTTACCCTGGCGGGCGAGGGCCTGAATATCGCTCTCAAGTAACTCGAAGGAGGGACGTGCGGTGTCCCGTTTGTGGCACCGCGAGCGACCTCATGCGTCTGGGGCATCTGATCACCACCCTGGCCCGCTTTTCCAAAGCGTTGGCCGAGCTGTTTGGCGAACTTGGGGTTCAAGCGACCATCGAGTTTATCCGCAACACGCTGAGCGGACCCTGGCTCAATTTGCACGAGCTCGAGCAGTGGATATCCAAACCCTTTCGATTACGCTTGCTCTGACGTATCACAACCCGCTTTTACACTCACTTGCTCGGCAGGTGACGGCCTTCTATTATTTGAAGCTGGCAGAGCCCTTATTTTGGCGTGCTGTTGCCCTTGATAATCCCACCGGCTTGCGCTTTTTACCACGGGGCAGGATGGTTTTTGGGGCGGAGACTATATATTAGTTTTTCCTGATGCATTCGTGCGTCAGCACTGCTTACTCTCTTGCTGGATTGACATTCAACGTAGACATCCCGTACGCATGCCGTACGCGACAAAGGCACTGGTGGTTTACCGGCGAAAGTCATGACCCTATAGAGGACTACGCCGTGACGTACCTAGCCACGATGCGTTGGAGCAGTTCATGTTCGTGCGTCAAGATACCGTGTTGATCTGGCCGCAGCGAGCCTCAGATTCAGAATCGGAAGCCGACACCCAGCATACCTCCGCCGAATGATATATCCTGCAGCAGCTCGTCGCTACCCTGGTCGTACTCCAGATAACGGTACTTCATAGTGACTTGACCCCAGTGGAACGCGTAGCCGATTCCAACTTCCGCCTGCCAGGTCAGGTCGGTGTTGCCGGTGCCCACATCGACATAATAGGGCAGGAACCAGCGCTCATTCAGTGCGAGGCTGCCTTTCGCGCCAATGATGCCGTCCCAGAGATTTTCGGATTCGGACAGCTCGCGATCGAGCTGCAGTGGGCCTCCGCCGGTTAACTTCACCTCGGTATCCAGCGCAAGCAGGCGGGCGCCGGCGAGCAGGTCCAGGTGCGACTTCTGGTTACGCCAGGCGGTATACGAACCACCCAGGGTCCAGACCCAGGCTTTGAGATCCATGTCCGCATCGAACAGGGTGTACGTTGTGCCGTCCGGCACGGTCACCGATTTCGATTTGTCGCCGCCGAGATCCAAATAGATGACGTCAGTAAACCCAGACCACTTGCCCTTTCTTGCTTCGAACGCGCCCATGAAAACCATATTCAGCTCGTCGATGATCTTGTCGGCGTCAACCTCGATACTGCTGCCGGAGTCAGGGAGGGTGTAATTCAGATTGCCACTGACACTCGGCAGCCAGCCGTAGATGCTTAAACCGTATTGCCAATCCGCTGCCGAGCTCTCCGAGGCGCCCATCGCGGTGGATGTGGCTATCAGCATCGCACTCGCGGCAACTACCTTCCTATATCGCCTTGAGCCTTTCAAATTGTGCATTGCTATCTCTCCCTTACCAGTTATTATCAATGATTATGACCATCCGCCGCCTGTGGCGTCCGGACCGTCGCTCGTGTTCGTGATCTGGTTAGTGGTCAGCGCACACCCACGCGGTTCATGGCTCCGCCAAGGTTGCCCCCCCCACCGCCGCTGGGGTGCAACCCGCCTCCCGCGCATGGCCGGGCTAAATCGAAGGTAAGGAAATC
>CBDVCD010000291.1:0-4463 GCA_965372385.1 uncultured Gammaproteobacteria bacterium
AGTTAACATTTTACTTAACCTTCTTCGCTCCATGCTCCTCCAGGAAGGTCTTGGCGCGCAGGCCGATGTCGGCGGTCTTGACCTGATACTGCCACCATTGGCCGGCCCAGAGCGTGGCGTTCTGCCAGTCCTTCTTGCCGGCATAGTCCTCAGACTTCTTCTTCGACTCTTCGGCGAAACCGAGCTGATCGGTTGCATCCTCGACCAGGGCCACAACTTCCGGGAAGTCCTTGTAGTTGTGACTGGTGATGAAGCCCACCACGGAATCTATGACCGCCTGGGTATCCAGGTTGGTCATGACCTGCTTGTCGTAGTCCGCCTTGGTGTAAGCCTGCCCTTCTGCCATTGCACCCACTTTGGCTATGTAGCCCTTGGGCTTGACCAGCAGGTAGCCCTGCATTTCCAGATGCAGTGCAGAGCAGAACTCGGTGCAGTAGTAGGGGTAGACACCGGGTTTATCGGCGACGAAGGTGTAAGATACGGTCTTACCCGGTTCGATGGAGAGGTTCACATCACCACCGTACATGGCGAAACCGTGGGTCTCGTCCTGGGCACGTTCCAGGTTGGTCAGGTGGATGGAGACCGTCTCGCCCTCTTCGACCTCGATGATCTCAGGTGTGATGTGAGAGCGGATCACCGTACCGTATATATGCACTACACCGTCCTTACGCACCACCTTTTCACGGCCGGCGCGGGTCCTCCAGGGCGACCTGCTGTCGGTACGGCTGTTCCAGCCGGACTTGTAGCGAATCGCTGGTTTCAGCTTGTCGGCCTTGATGGCGGCCACATAGTGGGGTTCGCCCAGGGGTATAGGCATATCGTAGAGCAGTTGCATCTTGTCGCCGCTGATATCAATCAACTGATGGTTCTGCGGATGCAGCGGTCCCACCGGGTTGAAACGGTCGATAGCCAGCTTGTTCAGTGCCACCAGGTACTTGCCGTCAGGAGAGACCGTATCGCCCTCCATGGTCATCAGATGGCCGACGTTGTAGTGGATGTCGATTTGATCCAGCACCTTGCCCTCACAGTAGTCCCACTTGGTGATCTTGGAGTCTACGTAGATGGAGGTGTAGACCACGCATTCTTTAGAGTCATACTGGTTGTGCAGCGGACCTAGACCCACCTGTACCTGAGTATGCAGGGCATCCTTCAGGGCAATGATCGGTATACCGTAGGGATCCTTGCCTTCGAACTTCTTGTTGTCGATGGCATCCTTGATCTTATCCCAACTGTAGACCCAGGCGTGGCTGTCGAGCTTACCGGCCACGATGATGAGGTTGCCTTTCGGGTTCACATCCACACCGTGTGGGCTCTTGGGCTCAGGAATCAGATAGAGCAGGCCTTCTTTGACCGCCTGATCCATGGGGATCAGGTACATGCCCTCCTGTTTCTTGACCTTGCCGGCTTTGACCAGTTCTTCAGCCTTCTTCCAATTGGTCACGTGCATGAAGTCGGTATCCTTCTGGGAACAGCCCGCCTCGAAGGGTGGACGTCCGCGTTCGATGCCGCCGACATAGCGCTCAGAACAGAAAGAGTTGGTAAAACCCCAGCCCATCGATGGCCCTTTACCCGCATCAGAGAGATCCTGACTGTAGGGAGGCAGTTCGAAGGTGAAGGAGTTAGCCATATCGAGACGTCCCTTCTCGTTATCGAACTTCCAGTAGGTCAGACCACCCCGATACTTCTCGTTGAACTCTTCCAGCGGTACGAAATCATCGCTGAAGGGGGCGGCATACTGGGTTGCCTCCATCACATATTCCGTATTCGGCGTCACGAAGGCGCCACCGTGCTCGGACTTGAAGAAGGGGTTGACCACGATCTGTTTGGTCTCAAAGTCATGCAGATCGATGACAGCCAGACGGGGGTTCGCCTTGTCATTGATGAACAGGAAGCGTCCATCGTAGTCACCGTCCTTTTCCGATAAGGCCGGATGGTGGGTATCACCCATGTTGATCTGCTTGCCCTGGATCTTGCCTTGAGCGAGTATCGCCTTGGATTCATCATCGAAGCCATAGCCCTGCCAGGGTTCCGGGGTGAAGACACCAATGTATTTCAGGATGCGCATGGACGGGATGCCATACACGATAACCTGCCCGCTCTGTCCGCCTGAGCTGAAGGCCAGGTATTCGTCACGCCCGCCAGTCGGTGTGTAGGTCTTGGCCGCGGCCAACAGATCTTTCTGCGTCAGGCCACGCGCTTTCATGACCTCATCGAGTGTTGTCTGAGACCATGCATTAGATGCGATGCCAAGGCCGATACCCAGGCCCATCGCCAACGCAGATGCTCGTTTGAGACTTTTGTGCATTATTCCTCTTCCCCCAAGGTTGATAGAGTCGCGCAATGTCCATGACAAAACGCATAGCGAAGAATAATCCTTAATTAGGTCATATGACACATTGATCTGCGTCAATTCCCACAATTCTTCTCTTGCTGGTGGAAAAATGTGACTTCAATCACCTCATCCAGAACATGAAGTGGTCTGCCATTTGGAAAGGGGGGGAATCCTATCTGACTGTCAGGGGAGGATTTTTTTTAATTCCAGGACCAATTGTTCAGGGGACAGGCCATAGACGAATTTGGTAATAAAACTCCCATCCGGCGCCAGCAGATAGAGACTGGCGGAGTGATCCATGAGATAGAGTTCGGGATCGGTGTCTTCTTCCACCACCTTCTCATACTTCACCTTGTATTGAGCAGTCATGCGTTCAATCATTGATTTTGACCCTGTGATACCGATCAGACGTGGATCAAAATAGTCGATGTAGTCACGCAACACCTTTACCGTGTCGCGTTCCGGATCGACAGTGACGAAGTAGGGTTGCACCAGCGCCGCCTTGTCTCCCAACCGATCCAGCGCCAGGGAAAGGATCTGCAAGGTGTTGGGGCAGATATCCGGGCAGTAGGTATAACCAAAGTAGAGTATCTGATACTTGCCCCGCATGCTCTGTTCCGTCACCAGGCGGCCATAATGATCGGTGAGCATAAAACGACCACGCCCAATACCGTCGGCAGCAGGGGAATGCTGCTGCTGAGCACGCAGTCGCGCCTCTTCTGCTGCCTGCATATCAGCATTCAGACAGCGTTTTATCGTATCCGTAGACTGTTGCATCAGCTCGAAATAGAGATCCGGGCCCGCTTGCCATTGCCTGCCCAGAATATCCAACTCCCCCAGATTCACTTGCTGATCCTTGGTCAGAAGCGCGAGGTGTTGCATAGGCATGCTTGCATCCGTCAACAGACAGACCGCCTCCCCGCTGTTGATGCGTTCACGAACCTTCAGCAGTGACGCCGCATTGACCTGGTGCCGAGGAGAGGCTGTGACATGATCCAGTAGAGTCAAGGCGTAGGCCTGTTCAAAATATTGCAACATATCGTAATACTGCACGCCCAAGCCGGCCTTGAGTCCCCGGTAGCCAAATTCGAACTCTCTATCTAGCCGTGTGAGCCGTTGTATCAATCTATGTCTATTGCGTGCATAGATGTGTGCCCTTGCAGGGTCGGCATCCTGCAACAGTAGCGTTATGTCGTCGAGCAGCAGAATCACATTTCGATTATCCATCCAGAAGAACGGATCACGCAGATCGTCATCGACCCTTGAGAATAGAATCTTCATCGATGGACTGGACAATAACTCCACCACCTCAACCTGCGAGCCTAGTTCGCGGACTGGTCTCTCCAGCGCTCTCTCTAGTTCGGGTCCCACCCAGATCAGCAGATCGGCCTTTTCCAGACTTGCACTCTGCAGCTCGGTCAACTCGAAATCATAGGGCGTCTGGCCATCGCCAATCAGCAGTTCAGGCCCCTCAGTTCCCTCCATCAGCCCGGCAAGAATGGAGTGAATGGGTTTTATGCTGACGACCACACGAAGGTTATCCGCGGCCTGTACGGAAGTGAGTGCCAAGTACAAAAATAGTGCCACCCAAGCGGTGGCCCTGGTCTTAGGGCAACTGATATTGTGATAATTCATTGCCTGTTAAAGGTCGCTTCCAATTGAAGGATCGCTTCATCCACCTGTTTTCTGAAGACATCGGGATTCGGACAAGTACCACCCTCCTCGATGAACCGCAGAAATGAGGCGTTCGTTTCAACATCAAACAAATCACCCAACTGCCGCCGTTTGGGAAGATTCAGCACGAGAGCTCTTTTGATACGCTGTGTTTCCGCCAGCGTCTTGCAGTGCAGGGCTACACCATTGATTTGTCCAAGACGCATGATAGCGGAAAAATGTTCATCATCAAATGCTAATACCTCTGTTTGCCAATGCATTAAAATCAAAATGACATACAATGATCGAAGCAACCTCATAACTCACTACTCATCAAACATGAAATTCATCGTTTGTTTCTGGAATTCGCCATGAGGGAATTCCAGAAAACCAAGTAGGGTGAGCACCGCCCACCCAATACCCCTCAATCTATCCCTTGATGGTGGGCGGTGCCCACCCTACAGTGCTTGCAATAAAT
>CBDVCD010000292.1:0-4382 GCA_965372385.1 uncultured Gammaproteobacteria bacterium
TGCAGCTTGTTCAATAACGCCTGCACGGCCGTCTTGAACTCTTCCCGGCCGTCAAACGTCCTGTCCTGCAGAGGCTTTATGGTCTCCACGATATAGTCTGGCAGGCCCTTGGCCTTGAGGTTGTTCAAGGAAACCTGAGAGATCCGATAGGTGTCGGCCGTCTCTTCGGCGATCATGCCGAGATAGTATCGATTTTGTATTTCGATCGTCCCATCGATGGCCTGGATAAACTGTTGCCGGTCGATATATTCCACATCTTTCAGTTTTCCGATCGTCTCCAGCAAGGCGGCCGGGATCACCTGAAATCCCGATCTTTCATTGAGTATCTTGAAGGAATCATCGGTCAGTTGATATACGGTGACCTCATCCGCCTGAGCGCTGATCTGCTTCGAGTATTTTGCATAGTTGAGTGGTGTCGGCTCATTGGCTTCGCTCTGCTCCTCGGATGCGTCGCTTTCGGTTGGTTTCGCCTCCTGTTTCAAGCGGAACGCCACAGCTTTGCTCAGTGCCGCCTTGCTGGGAAAGGGCAGATTTTTAATCATTTGCAGCAGCTCCAATGCTGCTTCCGGGACATTGGCCAGTCTCAACCTGTCGAATGATGGTTCCGTCAGGCGGTAACTTAGCAGTTGTTGCGCCGTTTCGAGTACGCTAGCGGCATACGGGTCCGCCAACCGGGTCAACTCGGCCAAGGTTTTTTCCACTTCGGTCTTGAGCGCGTATTCGGTGAGGTATTCCACATCCTTCAAGGTTTCCAGCTGTTGAAAAATCGCGCCTCTGGCCTCCAGTTCGGTGAAATCCTGCTCGCTCAAGCGATAGAAAACCGCAGTACCGGTACCGAACAACTCATTGACTGGAGCCGTTGCCGGAGGTGCAGGTGCAGGTGCGACAGGCAGCGTTTTTGTGTCACTTGCCGGAGTGGGTCTATGAAACAGTAACTCGACCAGCGTTTCGGCAATTGCGCCGTTGCTTGCCGCCAGGTTTTGCGTGAGGCAGAAATCCCGCAGGGCCAGTTCGGTATCAGGACCTATGATACCGTCGACCCACTTTGGATCATGTTTAAGTTCTTTCAGGCGAGTTTGAATCTTCTTCACCTGGTCCTTATCGACTGTCTGTCGATACGCTTTGAATGCCTCTCGAATAACCGGCAGCCCGCAACCGTCCGCTTCATCCTGAGCATGGGCCGTAGCCGTCGAGAAGGCCAGGAGAATGAACACTAGCCACTGGCAAAAGAAGTGCATTATTTGTTTTGTATTCATGCTAGATTGTCTTCCCCTCTTTGCGCAGTTCTTTTGCCACACCACTGACCAGATCCTCATGACAGATTGTCTCCCGGTTCATCTGCAGGGCACTGATGGCGCCATAGCGCACCACATTGGTGATTGCACCGCCGGAAAGTTCATAGGTCTCCGCAAGCCCACGTAGATCCACACCCCGATCCAGACGCACCTTGCCATTGAGGGTGTTCTTCCATAGCTGGTGGCGTTGATCCGCATCCGGTATGGGGAAATAGACCAGCGACTGAAATCGCCGGGCAAAGGCCTCATCCACATTTCCTTTCAGATTGGTGGCCAATATCACCACGCCCGGATAATCCTCCACCCGCTGTAACAGGTAGGAAATCTCCTGATTGGCATAACGATCATTGGCGGTGGAGGCCTGAGTGCGCTTGCCAAAGAGCGCATCGGCCTCGTCAAAAAACAGAATCCAGTTTTTGTTTTGCGCCTGATCAAAGACATTGGCCAGGTTCTTTTCGGTCTCACCGATGTACTTGGAGACGACCATCGAGAGATCGATACGATACACATCGATGCCAATCTCGGCGCCAATCAGGGTTGCGGTCAGGGTCTTACCGGTGCCCGGCGGACCGTAAAACAGACTGCGATACCCGGGCTTGAGGGTTTTTTCCAGCCCCCAATCCTGCATGATGGTGTTTGCATGTTCGATCCAGGTTTTGATGTTCTCGATTTCCGCCAGCACCTGGGGTGCCAGCACCAAGTCGCCCCAATCCAGCTTGGTGGTGATTCGCTTGGCCGGAAAGTTGATGCTGTAGTCCGGCTTATGCCGCACTCCAGTGGTGCAACGGTTCAGATATTCCGTCGACAGGATCAGGGCGCCACTGAAAAACGGCTCGTCACCGGTTTGCCGTTCAACGCGCAAGATACCTGCCATGGCGAAGGCATGATCGGCTTCAAACAGTCTGATCACCTCGAAGCGTTTGGCCAGGTCACTACCGGCCAGGATAAACGCCGCGGTTTCACAGGTCGGCAGGAAACCGCCGTGGTGATTACCCTTCCAGCCACCAAACTCGGTATAACCTCTATCAAAATTCTTATTGCGGACAAACAGGGTATCCAGTAGCTGCGGCCGTACATGAGGAATCAAGGCGAGGACAAAGACCACACGCTCGGCAAAGTCCATACCCTGTTCGCTGACAACGCGGGCGTATTCCGACTCATCACTTGAGAGATCGGGCGGTTGAATGTCTGTGATGTCAGCACCGTCTGCAGATTGTTCGAAATAGAGGCTGATCCGCCTCTCCATGATCTGGCTGAACCAGTCAATCTCTCTCTCCAGACTCTTGGCGTTGGCCTTGCTCAACAACATATCGTTATCGCCACTCCACCTGGATAAGCCGTTCCATCCAGGGATACTTGATGGTCTTGAAGCCCCAGGGCAGCTGATCCAGCAGCATATCGAAGGCCTTTGACTCAACCCGCAGATGCCAAGTGTCGTCTCTGAGTTGCAGCCTTCCCTGACGTTGCAGAAAGGACTCTCGCAAACCGGCCACTGAGGTATTTCCCAAGGCCTTCCAGTTCTCGATCATGCCTTGCAGCAAACCATGGATCAGCTCTTTTTCCTGCCCGCTTAGGGAAATCTCCCGGGATACGGGCTGATCGGTCCTGACCCCACAGAGCAACTTGTTGAGGAACAGCCGGTATTCGGGGCTGGCGGACTGTTCGTTTACCAGGTACTGCAACAGATGGACGGCGCGCAGTTGTGCCTCCTGATCCCTGAAGGCAGACTTTTCGGTTAGTTCGAGCAGCTCGAACAGGCGCGGCAGATAGGGTGCGGCCAGAACGATGCCCGCATTGGTAACATAGACCTCCTCATGCGACGTCGGATCTTTCGCCTGCGTCATCTCCACGGGTTCGATCAAAGCAGTATCAGTGGTCTGCTCTGTGACACTATCGTCGTCGGGGTTGCTCAGGAATTTGACGAGCCTGAGGCTGGCCTCACGGGTTGAAGGCAGGATATTCACGACCAGTTGTTGGCTGAGCAGACTTCGTAATTGTTGCGGGTCGCACTGTTGTGCACGTTCGGTGAGGGTATCTACATAGCGCAGTACAAAGGTCTGCTCATTGAACAGGCGACCGGTAGCCACTAGATAGGCAAAGATAAATTCCCACTTGATCTTCTGCAGCAACGAGGGGGCCATGCCTATTTGCTGGCTGTGGCAGGCCAGGGTAATCAGTTCGGCAACCTGCAACATGCGCCGAGACGGCTGGCCGGCCAGTTCGCCGGCGATACAGGCCAGCAGGTGCTCCGGCAACAGCCTGACCAGGCGCTCGATCTGCTTTCTGTCCGCATCCAATAACATGATCGACTGCAGGAAACCGAGTGGTTGACGTTCCAGCTGGCGTATTACGTAATTGATGATCGATGCTGCCGTGGCCTGGGAAAGCTCAATGTCTCCGTGTAAAAACTGCCTGAGTCTCTGTTCGGCCTGAACTTCGGTAAAATCCGCAACAGCGGATTGCCTGACGGGCGATTCGACCTCATCAACCGAACTCCCTTCGTCAGACGCAACGGCCCCAGCATCGGATGGCTTGCTGCTGGCCATGATTGCCTCGAAATCAATCAACTCGCCTTTAATCAGGCAACTCAGCAGACGATGAAAATAGCCCTGTTGATCCTTTACCCGCCCTGCATTGGCGATGACCGCATCGAGTAAGTCGGACCCAGCCACTGGTCCGGCCGGGCTTGTCAGCTCGAGAAAGGCCAGTACCAATTCCCGTAACAGCGGACCGGAGAGTCTCGCGGAGGTCGATGACCAGCTGACAGCAGAGGATTGCAGCTCGCGTAAAATGCGCAGCAACTGCCAGGGAAATTCTTGCTGGAGTTCAACGATAATCTCCAACAGTCTGGCCTCTCCGCCCTGCAAGCCGGCAACCCCATTGGTGAGTGAAAAGCTCAACTGCTTATACATCAGGTACTCACGCAGTTCCTTACTAGGTGATGACTGTGTGGTTTGCTTGATGGCAATCCCTTGCTCCTCCTTCAGTTCCATAAGCAGATGACGCATTTGACTGCCATAGGTCGTGTGCACAAAATGATCAACCAGGTTTTCCAGCAGACTCTTCAGCAAGTCCTGGAAATACATA
>CBDVCD010000293.1:0-4361 GCA_965372385.1 uncultured Gammaproteobacteria bacterium
AAATTCCAGGCTACCGATTTCGATGCCCCCCTCATGGTCTGAGCGCGAACCTAAAGCGATGTCAAAATCCCTTGGGTTTCGCGTTGCCTTTAACCTGTTCTTTAACAAGCAATTTTTTAACACTCCACTCCACAGTGGAAAGTTTGCTCGACTCTTGGCACCATGGATCGCGCAAACTCCATCAACATGCCTCTCAACTCAGAGGGTTACGATGGTGCTGCATCACCCACTCTCCGGAGTGGGTGCGGATTGAAACATCACGATGGGTGTGACCAGTACGAAACGAATTCCAGCCGTCTGCATTCCCACGGCAGATCGTGGGAACGAGGCTAGGCAACCCACAGGGATAATGGTTAGAGTAATGCAGGAGCAATTACCGAGAGCATGCAGCTGAGAACAACGCAGGAGCGGTTGACTGAACAACCTTTGCCTTGGACAGCAGATGGGGGAGTCTGAAAACAGCCGTAACTTCGCTACAGTGCCTTAGGTTGTGGCCTGCTACTGGTTCACCGAATTTAATCTCAGAGGCCCTATTTCAATTTGATTTTCACCCCATCTATGACTACCCTTTGTCTTACTTATTTCTTACTTGAGGCGTAGCTACATGAGCCTTATCCGCTTATCGAGCAAAGGTCAGATTGTTATTCCAAAGGCCATTCGTGACAAGCACCATTGGCGTGAGGGGCAAGAACTGGAATTTTTCGATTCGGAAGATGGCTTGGTGCTGAAAGAAAAACGGCCTTTTAAGAAGACTGATCTAAAGGGTGTAGCCGGATGTCTCACATACACTGGTAAAGCTAAAACACTGGAAGAGATGGAAGCGGCAATAGCGCAAGGAGCCATGGAAAGTGCCAAAAAAGATGATCAGCGTTGACACCAATGTCATTGTCCGCTTACTGACCCGTGATGATGAAAAGCAGTACCAGACAGCGTTGACCCTGTTTAGAGGGAATCAAATATTCATACCAATTACCGTGATCCTGGAACTTGAGTGGGTCCTGCGCTTTGCCTACAAGTTCAACCCATCACAGATTGCCGAGGCATTGGAAAAACTGGCCGGGCTCGAACAGATCACGATCGACAGACCAGAGCAATTATCCCTGGCCCTGCAAGGCTTGCGAAACAATATGGATTTTGCCGATTCCTTGCACTTGGCCATTGCTACCAAAACAACACACCAATTCACCACATTCGATAAGAAGCTGGCACGAAATGCGATAAAAACAGCCTGCCGGATCAAACTATTGGATTGATCAAGGATCAGTACAAGAACCACCATGCTCCCCCCCTCAAACCCATCGCCATAATGAGAATGGGGACGCTACCGTTTTCCCCTCGAAAAAAGAAGGCTTAAATAATAAGGTAACGTCCCCTGGTTATGTAGAGAGCGCATCACCCACTCTCCGGAGTGGGTGTGGATTGAAACAACGCATCCACAACCAGACTGTTTGCCTGTACCAGGCATCACCCGCTCTCCTTAGCAGGTGCGGATTGAAATTTCCCGGGTTACGCTGCGCTCACCCAGGCTACGTTTGAGGAATCTACCTAATCGCCTAAAATTAAGCGTTAATCCACGGTCGCCGTGCTTGGAGTACGAGTCGCTTGAGGCGTTTCCACGGAGCCGTCCTCTTCCTGGCTCTTGGTGGGAATCTTGACCGTGGAGATGATGCCCGCCGCGAGTAGGCTCAAGACGCCGGTGATGATGAAGGCGAGCAGGTAGTTGTTCATGTCGCCCAGGTAACCGCCGAGCATGGGACCGACGGTGCCACCCAGACCATAGGCAAGAAACACATAGCCATAGTTCTGGCCAAAGAACTTGTGCCCGAAGGTGTCGGTGGTGATGGCGGGAAACAGCGCGAAGTTGCCACCGAAGTTGAAGCCGATGAGCGCGGCAAACAGGTAGAGGCTGTATTCGAATCCAGCCACGTAGGGAAAGGCAATGACGAACAGTCCCTGGCTGGCCGCCATGATGATCAGCGAGGTCTTGCGGCCCTTGTGATCGCAGTTGACCGCATGACCGATAGTGTCGCTGATCTTGCCCCAGCCGATGCGGCCGATCGCGTTGAAGATGGCGAAGATCACCATCGCGGTGCCGGCAGTCGCATCGGCCAGCGCGTCGGCCATGCCGGAAGCGGTGAGGGCCTGACTTGGAAACTGCTTCATCAGGCCGATACACATCAGGCCGGCGGTGGCGCCGATCGCGAAGGTGGAGAAGATCGACCAGTAGTGAGTGGTTCTGATCATCTCGTCACTGCGGAAGTCGAACTTGCTGCCTTTCTGGTCCGGCTTCGGCGGCACGAACTCGGGTGGGAAGGTCATCCACAGGCTGCCGATCAATACCAGCAGCATGAACAAGACACCATAGATCATGAAGGTGGTCCCTATGCCGTAGTCGGCAATGAGGCCGCCCCAGGTACCCGCCAGCTTTACCCAGATCATGGCGCCAAGACCGAAACCGGCTACCGCGACACCAGTGATCAGGCCTTTCTTATCCGGAAACCATTGCATGCCCACCGCAATGGGCACCACGTAACCGAGCCCGATGCCGGCGCCACCCAGCAGCCCGACGCCGATCAGGGTCGGCCAGAAACTCTCCCCGCCCATGGCGCCGGCCAGCAGGTAACCGGCACCCAGCATGACACCGCCGGCGGCTGTCAGTTTGCGGGGACCGAAAACGTAGAGCTTGCGTCCCGCAAAGACCATCACCAGGGCAAAGGTCACCAGACCTACAGTGAACGGCCACTGGGTATCGGATGTGGACCAACCGGAAACCTGCAAGGGTTTCGCGAATACCGACCAAGCATAGATCGCCCCGAGGGAGAGCTGAATCAACAGCGCCCCGAATATTACCCACTTTCCATGACTACTTTTACTGCTCGACATCGTCTTGTTTTTACCCTGATTAAATTGGAAGAGATTAACACATTCATATAACGGCTCTGTGACAAAACCTTGAGACTAATGGTTCGGAAATTCTTGACTGTATTGATTCCACACAGAGCTATTGAGAGTCTAAGGGATTGTGATAGGGTAAGGCCATCTATGGGGTCGCAGTACAATCAAAATGAAGCAGCGATTCCCCCAAAAAAAATTCGCATGGAGGTATAAAAACAATGACTGCTGAATCCGTAATGGACCCCAACCCCACTGTCCTGAAGCCGACAGACACCATACGAACCGCGGCTACATACATCTTGGACAATCGCTACCGTGCCCTGCCCGTGGTCGATGATGAGGGCCGCTACATAGGTATCTTTGGTGTCAACTGCCTGCTGCGGCAAGTTTTGCCGAAAGCCGTCATGATGGAATCCGGCCTGGAAAATGTAGGTTTCATCCATGAAACACTGCACGATTTGCATGAAAGACTGCTTGAAGTGGAGAACAACCCCATTACGACATGCATGCACAGCGATATCACTACGGTGACACCTAACACCCCCTTGGTGGAAACCCTGCTGCTGCTCTACCGGACACGTATCAGTATCCCGGTCGTTGCACCAGGAACAGGCAAGCTGGTTGGCATGATCTCCTACTTCGATGTAGGCGAGAAGATTCTTCGGGCCTAGGGAGGAAACAGATATGCATGGCTCCACACACCCGCAGGTTGCCGATATTATTTTTGGACTGGACCCGCTCTGGTTCGCCGGCACACTCTTCGTGCTCACCTATGTCCTGATCGTTACCGAACGACTGAACCGTGCGATCATCTCCCTCACTGCCGCAACCCTGATGATCATCGGTGGCGTACTGACCCAGGAGGCCGCCTTTCAGGGGGTGGATTTCAATACCCTGGGTCTGCTCACCGGCATGATGGTGATCGTCGGCATCACGAAAAACTCCGGCGTGTTTCAATATCTGGCCATCTGGTCGGCAAAAAAGGTCAATGCCGACCCCTGGGGCATACTGGTAATGCTGGTGGTGGTGACGGCCGTACTCTCCGCCCTGCTGGATAATGTGACTACGGTGCTGCTGATCGCTCCGGTAACCCTGCTGATCACCGATTCACTCAAGATCAGCGCCTATCCCTATCTGTTCGCCGAGATCCTGGCCTCCAACATCGGTGGCACCGCCACCCTGATCGGCGACCCGCCGAATATTATGATTGGCTCCGCCGTCGGTCTGAGCTTCAATGACTTCCTGTACAATCTCGCACCCATCGTGCTGGTTATTCTGCCGGTAACCATGATCCCGATCTATCTGATCTGGGGCCGCAAACTCACCGCCAGCGCAGAGAATCGACTGCAGGTAATGAAATATCAAGAGCTAGACGCGATACAAGACCCCCTTCTGCTGAAAAAGTCTCTCTTCGTGCTGACCTTGGTGATAGTGGGTTTCATGATGTCCCACACACTCAATCTGCA